>JANPIT010000564.1:0-7545 GCA_031425115.1 Opitutaceae bacterium
GGGGATGCGTTGGTCGCGCGCCGCTTACGTCCGCAGCTTGAATCGCGCGACTCCGCGCTGCAGGCCGCCGGTCGCTTCGTTGAGTTGTTGGATGGCTTCGTTCGACTGGCGCAGCGACTCAGCCGTCTGGCGCGCACCTTCGCTGAGCTGCGCGAGCGCCTCGCTGATTTGCGAGGCACCCGTCGCCTGAGCCTGCATGCCTTCGTTCACCGTCTCGATCCGCGGCGTCAACGCCTGCACTTGCTCGATAATCTGCGCGAGCTGCACGCCGGCTGTCCTCACTTCCTGCACGGCCCGCCGCACCTCTTCGGAAAATTTATCCATGCCCATCACGCCCGCCGACACCGCGGATTGCATTTCCTTCACCATCTCGCCGATGTCCGACGACGCCACTGCGGTCTGATCCGCGAGTCGACGAATCTCGCGCGCCACCACCGAGAACCCGCGGCCAAACTCGCCCGCTTTTTCCGCTTCGATCGCGGCATTCAGTGAAAGGAGATTGGTCTGATCCGCCACCTGCGTGATCGTCGTCACCACGCTGCTGATATTCCCCGCCTTCTCGTTTAGGACGGCGAGTTTTCCCGTGATCGTGCCCACCGCATCGGTCACCTGCGCCATCGTCGCTTCCATCCGAGTGAGCCCTGTGCGGCCGTCCTCCGCGATGGTCGCCGTCTGCTCCGCGGTCCGCGCCACTTCGCCCATCGTCCTGACCAACTCCTTCGAGGTCGCGGTAATCTCCGTCGAGGTGGCCCCGATTTCCGTCGTCGTCGCCGCAATCTCTGTCGCCGTCGCCTGCTGTTGTTTCGCCGTCGACGCGATTTCCGTCGCCGACGTGTTCACTTGAATTCCGGATTTCTGCACCTGCCCCACGAGCGCGGTGAGTTCATCGGTCATGCGATTGAAGCCGTCACCGAGCTGCCCGAATTCATCGCGCCGATCGAATTCTACCCGCTCGCTGAAATCGCCGTTGCGCATCCGCTCCATCACCGCGACCAACCGGGCGAGCGGTTGCGTGATGGCGCTCGCGAGGAACCACGCGCAGAGTAGCGCGACCAGGAATGCCGCGAGAAACGTCGCCAGCATGCCCTGCCGCGCGGAGGCGATGGCCTCGAGAATGTGGCGCATTTCCTCGTCCGCGTAGTTTTTGTTAAAATCTATGACCGCGTGCAGCGCCGTCAGCCCCTTCGCAAAAACCGGTTCGAGCTGAACGCTCGCGAGCGCCTGCGCCTCGGTGGTTTTCTGCTCGGCAGCGAGCTTCAACACCTCGTCCTGCAATCGCGTGAAGGTCGGCACGATCGCCTTGAGCGCTGCGAAGAGCTCGCGATCCTTGGCCAACGTAATGGTCGCTTCGTATTTCCGCAGCACCTGCTCGATCGCCGTGCGATTAGCCTGCACCCGCACTGCGATTTTTTCCATGGCCGCCTTGTCGGCTTGGAGCACGTAATGCTGCGTGAGCGAGTAAGCCGCGCTCCAATCTCCGAGGGCCTGCGCGCTGAAGTAGAGACCCGGGAGCGAATCGCGCTCCACCTGGTGCGTCTCCGCTTCGATTTCCGAAAGCCGCCAATGCGCCATCGCGGCCATGCCGCCCATCAGCAGCAGCATAGCGGCAAAGCTGGCGATAATCCGCTGACGCACGGTCCAATTTTTCATGGTGAAGAAAGAAGGCCGCCGCCGGAACTTCCCATCACTGCCGGCTCGAAGAGAGGCCGGAAGTGTGGACGCCAGCTGAAAGCTGGCTCGATTCGCCGCGCGTGGGATTTGCCGTGAACGAAATCGATGTCCGGGTTTGGTTCAGAACACGACAGCGCCGAAGCCGACCGGATGCCACATAAAAACTAGTCGCCCGCTAAAGCGTTCCACCCTTGCGCGGGGCATGACGCAGAACGCCAAATATCCTCCACCCGGCTTTTTCCTTCACGAGCGTGAAATCATAGGCGGCGTCACCCGCCTTTGAATACACCTGCACGGTGACGGTCGCCCGCGCGCCGTCGTCACGCACAATCCCTGCCTCAGCGCGGGTGCTCGCCCAGATCTCCGGATAATTTTCCCGCACAATGGCCGCGAATACCTCCAGCGGTTTTTGCGCTCTCAGCTCAGTGGCGGCATAACCATACGCTTTCGCTGCCTCTCCCTTTCGAAACGCCGCGAGCTGCGCCTCGATCACCGCTACGATTTCCTTTTTCACCTCCGCCTTGCTGGCGCGGAGCACGTTTTCCGCCGCCCCGATCGTCTCTCCGCCGACGCCGCCGCCCAGGAAAATTCCCAGCAGCGCAAGGACGGTGCGGCGAGTCATGGCCGACCACGATGCCGACCGCTCCGGGCAGTGCAACTGCCACGATGTGGGATCGCGTCAGCGAAATGTAATTTGCGCCGGAGCCCGCGCGTGATAAAACCCGCACCGACCTGCACGCACGACACCGAGGCCAGCTCGACGTCTTTGCCGCTTTTGGTTCCGCTGACCCTCCACCGACGCGCCGCTGAATTTCCGCTCCTCAACCACACCTCCTCCCTATGTTCCGCGCCCTCAAACGTGTTTTCATCTGGCTCGGCCTCGTCGCCGAGCAGGCCACCGAGACCGACGCTATCAACCAAGCCGTGGTTGAGCGCGGCATCCGCGATGCGAAGGCCAAGGCCGAGAAGGCCCACTACGCCAACGGCCAGCTCGCCGGTCAGATCGCCTTGCTCAAGGATCAAGTGAAGCGCCAGGAGCGGCAGAAGGCCGAGCTCCAGGGCCTCCTCCAGGTCGCCGCCGCGTCCAACGACGAAGCCAACGGCGCTCATCTCGCCGAGGAACTCGCGGCCATCGAGGGCGAGATCACGGAAAACACCGCCCAGCTCGATAACCTCGAAACCCTCTACAAGCAGAACACCGAAATCATCGCGAATAGCCTGCGCGAAATTCAAAAATTTCAACGTGAGTTCGAAGCCGTTAAAGCCAAGGTCGCCGTCGGTCGTTCGCTCGAGGGTCTGGCCGGCATGATGAAAGGCTCGATCTCCGAGTTGCAGGGGATGATGGGGGGCGAGATGGGCCAGTCCATGCAGCAACTTCGCCAAGCCGCCGCCGGTGGCGAAGGCCAGATGCGTGCCACGCTCGACCTCGCGAAAGAGATGGGCTCCGGCATTCAACGGCAGCAGGAAATGCGAAAAGCACGGGGCGCTATGCTCTTCAAAGAATATCAGAAAAAGATGGGCATGGTGCAGCCCGGCGCCAACGCCACCGCCACGCCCAACGCACCCGCCCCCGAGCGTCAAAAAATCGCCGAGTGATGCGGGACGACAGGACTACGGGACTACTGGACGACCGGACGACCCCTGCAATCCCAGCCTGTCGTCCCCTAGGTCGCGTAATCCTGCTGTCCGTGGTCCAGTTGTCCGGTCGTCCGTCGTCCGTAGTCCCGTAGTCCCGTAGTCCTGTAGTCACATCTTCCCTCCTCCCATGACTGGTCGCGGCAAATTCGTCCTCACCCTCATCGTCCTCGCGGTCGCCGGTCTCGGCGTCTTCAAATGGTGGGATCGCCTTAAGCCCGGCGCCACCGCGGCACCGATCGCTCGCGAATCGAAATCCGGCGGCGCCCCTTCAGCGGGCAAGGCCGCCAAACTCGACGCCGCCGACTACGTCGCACCGCTCAACGCGTGCCCGCTCTTGCCCCCCGCGGGCGCCTACGTCGCGAAGGACAACATCATCGACCTCGAGCTGAGTGAATACGCCGGCTACTCCGGCCTCATCGTCGCCAACGGCGGACTCGAGCCCACCGAAAACTCCGTCTTCTTCCGCAAGCACGGCTTCAAGGTCCGCATCAAGCTGAGCGAGGAAGAGAGCTGGCCCTCGCTCAATGCCGGCCGTATCGCCGCTTCCGCTACAACGGTCGACGTGCTCGCTGCCTACTGCCGCAACTTCCAGGTTGTCGCACCCGTGCAGATTGGTTTTTCGCGCGGCGCCGACGGCCTCGTCGTGCGCAAGGACATCCGCCGGATCAACGACCTTAAGGGTAAGACCCTCGTGACCTCGCAGTTCACCGAGTCCGATTTTTTCATCCGCTACCTCACGCAGGAAGCCGGTCTCGCGGTGCACATGCTCGCTACACCGGCCTCAGCTCCCGTCGCCGACAAGGTCAACCTCCTCTTCGCCGCGGACGCCTTTGCCGCCGGCGATCTTTTCCTGAAAGAGCTGCAGTCCGGCGGCAATCGCCTCGCCGGTTGCGTCACCTGGGCGCCAAAAACCACCGAGGTCGTCGAAGCCAGCAAGGGTGCCGCGACACTGCTCACGACGAACAAAAACCTGCTCATCGTCGCCGACATCCTCGTCGTGAACAAAGGCTTCGCCCAAGCCAATCCCAAGATCGTCGCCGGCCTCACCGAGGGCATCCTGGAAGGCAACCGCCTCGTCCGCGATAATTCCGCCCCGCACCTCGACGCGATCGCGAAAGCGTTCAAGTGGGACCGCGAGAAGGCGCGCACCGAGCTCGCGAAAGTTCATCTTTCCAATCTGCCGGAGAACATCGCGTTTTACTCCGGCGCGATCGACGCCGCCGGCAGCTTCTCCGGCATCTATTCTTCCGCCATTCTCGTCTACGGCACGCTCATCGATGTGCCCGTCGACGCCGACCGTTACATGGATCCGACGCACCTCAAAGCGCTCGAAGCCGCGGGCGCGTTTGCGGGCCAGCAGGTCGCGATCGCCCCGATCCGCAGCAGCGCTGGCGGCGCGCTCGAAGGCGATCCGCTGCTGACGAAGGACATTCGTTTTCTCTTCGAGCCGAACTCCTCGAAGCTCGACATGAACCATCAGGCGAACCTCACCGCCCTCGATTCCATCAAGCGCCTCCTGCAAGTCAGCCCCGGCTCGACGATCCTCCTCCGCGGCCACGTCGACAACGCGATGATCGAGAATTTCCGGAAGCAGGGCGGCGAGCCGTTCGTCCGCCAAATGGCCCTCAAGGCGATGGAGCTTTCCAAGAGCCGCGCCTCTGAAATCCGCCGCGTCCTCATCGAGCAGCTCAAGGTTACACCGGCGCGCCTCGAGACCGTCGGCCGCGGCTGGGAAGAACCTTCTGGCACCGACGCCGAACGGAACCGTCGCGTCGAAGTGCAGTGGTTCACCGTGGAGTGATCGGCACGATTGCGGATTGCGGATACCCGATTGCGGATTGAAATCCGCCGGAGCGGCACCTGCCGCCGAAGGCTCGGCAATCCGAAATCCGGAATCCAAAATCCAAAATAGTCCGTGTCGTCCTCCTACCGCCGCGTCTTCTGGACCAGCCGCCACCATGCGTGGCTCGGCATCTGCACGCTCGGTCTGGGCTTCGCCACCGGCGAACCGCTCGGTTTGTTGGTCGGGGCCGTCGCCTACGTCCTCGGCCTGATCTTCGTGCCGGACGCCGCGTTTTTCCGTCGCGCCGTGGACGCGCGCGAAAATCTCACCCGCGATACCGCCGCCACCGCGCAACGCGCCGTGTTCCAGGAGCAACAACTCAAACTGCTCGCCGGCCTCTCTGCCGCCCGCCGCGCGCGTTACCATCAGCTCGTGGCCGTTTGCGGCGACATTGAAAACGCTTCCGCTGAAGCCCACGCCGGCGAGAGCGCGGTGCTCGCCGGATCCACCCGCCGTCAAAAACTCGAGGAGCTCACCTGGACCTATCTGCGCATGCTCTCAATCGAACAAACCCTCGAGGTCTACCTGGAAACCGAGCGCAAGGAGCAAGTGCCCGCGGCCGTCCGCACGCTCGAAACCGATACGCAGACGCTCGCCGCCGAGATCGCCGCGCTCAAGTCCACCCACCCCAAGGCGGACACGCTCGCGGGGAAAGAGCGGCTGCTCACCTCACGCCTCGAGCGACTCAATGCCCTGCAACAACGCGTCCGCCGCATCGAGCAGGCGCAGTCGAATCACGATCTGATTCGCTCGGAACAGGAGCGGCTCGTTGAACAAGTAAAACTGATCCGCGCCGACGCCATCGCCGCGAAAAACGCCGACACGCTCACCTCGCGCATCGACCTCAGCATCGAGCACCTCGCGTCGACCAATCAGTGGCTCAGCGAACTCGCCGAGTTCAAAGATCTCACGTCGCAAATGCCCCCGACCATCGCGGCGACGCCCGCCTCCGCCACCGCGTCGCCCCGCCAGCCGCAACCTGCCCCGCCGTCCACCCACTAGCCGCGTCGAAAACATGTCCGCCCCTTCGCCCACTCCCGCCGGCTCTACCGCTCGCGCCCCACTTCCGCTGTGGGCCGCCGAGCTCGCCCGCCTCTGGAACGGCGGCGCGCACAGTCTGTTTCTCCTCCACGGAAATATCTTCGACCTCTTTCCGGTCCGGCTGGGCGAACGCGCCGAATACGCGCCGCTCAATGCGTTTCTCGCCCGTCGTCTTTTCCCAGACCGCGGTTGCCTCATGTTCTTCGATCTCGGCGAAGGCCTCAGCTTTGCGTCGCCCGCGATGCAGACGCGATTCTTCGAGTGGCTGAAACTTTTCGACGAGGTCGAGCACACTGATTTTCACCAGCAAGGCCCGCCGCGCACCTTCAACGAGCTCGCGCCGGTGCTGCGCCGCTTTTTCCTCCACGCCGCGGATGAGAAGCACGCGGCCGACCGTGGCGTCACCCTCGTTATCAGCTACCCGGAAAAGCTCGTGCCCGCCGCCGAGGAATCCAGCGCGAGCGTCGATGAACGCCGCGCGCTCGTGACGCTTCTCAAATGGGCTGCGTCCGCTGAGCTTCAACTGGGCGACATTGGCATCATGCTCGTGACCGAGACCGCCGCCGAGCTGCACGCCGATCTCGTGCAGCATCCCCACGTCGCCAACCTCCGTCTGCCCCTCCCCGACCTCGCCGCCCGTCGCACTTTCCTCGATTCCGGCTGGCTCGACCGCCAGGCCCGCGGTCCCAAATTAGCGGATACGGGCAACCTCGCTGCCGAGGATCTCGCCCGCCGCACCTCCGGCCTTTCGCTACTTCGCGTCGAGCAACTCATCGTCACCGCACTCCGCGCCGGAGAAAAACTCACCGTCGAATGCATCAGCACCGGCAAACGCCGCCTGATCGAGGATTACTGCCAGGGGCTCGTGCGCTTCAAAGATCCCAGGCCCGGGGTCACCCTCGACCAAGTGGCCACCCACGTTGCCGCCAAGGCCCGCCTGCGCGAGCTGGCGTGGCTGATCCGCCACCAGAAGGACGACGTCCTCGAGCGCGGCGTGCTCGTCCCCGGGCGCATCGGCGTGGGCAAATCTTTTTTGATCGATTGTTTCGCCAGCGAGTGCGGGTTGCCCGTGCTCGAGCTCGGCGAGTTCCGCTCGAAATGGGTCGGCGAAACCGAGCGCCAGCAAGCACGTATCCTTCTCACGATCCGCGCGCTGGGCCCCGTCATCGTCGTGGTCGACGAAGCCGACGCCGTCTTCGGCAACCGCAGTGCCGATGGCGACAGCGGGGTTTCCACCCGCGTCTTCGCCGCCTTCGCCGCGCATCTCGGCGACTCGTCGCTCCGCGGCCGCGAACTCTGGATCGCGATGACCTCGCGGCCCGATCTCCTCGCGATCGACCTCAAACGCCAGG
>JANPIT010000565.1:0-8491 GCA_031425115.1 Opitutaceae bacterium
GGCGATCGCGCGCGGGCGCCCGGTCAGCTCGTCGAGGGCGCGGCCGGGAGCGAGGACGACTTCCAACTGCTTGCCGGTCCAAGCGGGGTTGATGGGCAAGTCGATCGTTTCGCGATGGGCGTCGCCCTGCCAATCACGCCACGCGAGTGTCATTTGCACCGTCTGGCCACCGGACACGTTGGTGCGGGAGAGCTGGAACATATCGAGGGTGACGGCGGGATTCGTCTCCAGCGGCTCGATAGAAAATGCCACGTGATCAGGAAATGTTTTGGCGTAAGGGTTCTGCAGATTCGCGGCGAGGCCCTGGACGAATTCGTTGAGTCCCTGCGCGAAACCTTGAGGTCCCGCGTAAAGCGTCTGGAAGGCCAGCTTCGCAGAGGCCGGGAAACTTACGTTGCTCTTCAACCGGAAGCCATTGGCGAGACCTCCGTCGTTCGAGCCAAGAATCGCCTGGCTCACCCCGGCGGCGACAATGACCGGCGTGAGTTGCTGCTGCCGGGCCACGGAGAATTTCAACGTGCGGGGTGCGCCGCGCGTGGGATTCACGGTCACTTCCACGTGAGTCATTTCCGGCCCGGGCCCGAGCGTGCCCGAGATGGCGGAAAGACGATCCTGAGTGACCGTGCCGATGACGGCACCCGTATTGGCGATCTTCACCGACTGCATCTGCGACGGAAGAATCGTGATGATTTCCGCGGCGCACATGGGGAGTGCGACTTCTCCGAGCGAAAGCATCGGATGGCCGAACGCCGTGACTTGCGCGCCGTCGACGCGCGAGACGGTGCCGGTGCCGGCGAGAGTGATGTCACCCGTAGCGAGCGCGACGGCCACTGCGCCGCCGGGCTGGAGTTTCACCGGTTTCAGATTGGGATTCGGCGGCGTCAGCGTGGCGGCGCTTTGGGTGCTGCCGCCGAGGGCGGTCGCTGCGATGCCGAACGCGGCGAACCGGGGAGCAAACAGATCGGCTACCGCGGGACTCAGTCCGCCAAGGGTGAAGACCGGTTGGAGGGAGTGGAAGGGAGCGTCGCCCGCTGCGCGCGGCTCAGTGGAGACGAGGGCGTTGGATTGAAGCTTGGAGCGGTCCCGCACTTCCGCGAGATCCGCGGCCGGCGTAAAGCCGGCGTGCCGCACGGTCTCGAAACGCTGAATCTGATAACTGAGCGCGCCGGCGAGCTTACCTTCAATATACAGCGGACTGCCGCTCATGCCGGCGACTGCGCCCATTTTTTGCACGCGCGGATCGGTGAGCTGGCAAACGATCAGTGACTTGCCGGGCCCGAGGGCGTTGCGCAGGACGCCTGTAACCTCGACGGTGAACGGTTCGGGTTCAGTGCCTTGGAAAACGGTCCACACTTCGCCGACTTGGCCGGGCTTCAAATCATCGAGCGATACGACCGGGGCATCGACGGGCTGGGCGGAAAACGCGCGAGAAAGCGCGGTCAAGACAACGAGAGAACAGGTGAGGACGCGCATTATTCTGATGACGGTCGTGAGCATCCGGCAGCCGGACGAATTTGCGAGAGTTTAGAGTTCCCGAACTGGCGCTGCGTGAACCGCTCGGCGAATAGTGTCCGCGCCCTTGACGGCGCGCAGTTTTTAGAGGGCTCGAATCACTCGCGCGAATACATCGCAAGCCCGGGTGATCGCAGCCCCGTCGTGCGCGGTGCTGATAAATGCCGCTTCGTAGGCGCTCGGCGCCAGGTAAACGCCGCGCTCCAGGCAGCCATGGAAGAAGCGACCGAAGAGCTTCGCGTCGCCCGTCAGGGCAGTGGTGTAGTCGCGCACGGGTGTAGTGGTGAAGAAGATACTGAACATGGAGCCGCACTGCGGCACCTGCACGGGGAGGCCCTTCGACTGACAGGCGGCCAGCACGGCATCGCGGAGCTGACGGCCGAGGGCATCGAGGCGCTCGTAGGGATTTTTGTCTTCGAGGAGGCGCAGGGCCGCGATACCGGCGGCCATGGCGAGTGGATTGCCGCTCAAGGTGCCCGCCTGATACACGGGCCCGAGCGGTGCGAGGAGGTCCATGATGTCAGCGCGGCCCCCAAAGGCGCCGACGGGCAGCCCGCCGCCGATGATTTTTCCCAGGCAGGTGAGGTCAGGGGTGATTTCTTCCCGCTCCTGCACTCCACCCTTGGCGATGCGGAAGCCGGTCATCACCTCGTCGAAGATCAGGACGCAGCCATGGCGCGCAGTGATTTCGCGCAGGAAGGCAAGATAGCCGGCGTCGGGCATGATGAAGCCGACGTTGCCGCAGTAAGGCTCGAGGATGACGCAGGCGATCTGGTCGGGATTCGCGGCGAAGGCGGCTTCGATGGCCGAGCGATCGTTGAAGGGCAGGACAACGGTCTCGCGTGCGAAAGAAGCGGGCACGCCCGCGCTGTCGGGGTGGCCGTGCGTGAGCGCGCCGGAGCCGGCTTTGATCAGCAGCGAGTCGGAGTGGCCGTGGTAACAACCGGCGAACTTGATGATCTTGTCGCGCTTCGTGAAACCGCGGGCGAGCCGGATGGCCGACATCGTGGCCTCGGTGCCGCTGTTGCACATGCGGACTTTCTGAATCGACGGCACGAACTTGACGATCAGCTCCGCCATCTCGACCTCATAGGGATTAGGCGTGCCGAACGACGTGCCGTGCTCGAGCGCCGCGGCGATCGCGCTTTTGATGACCGGATGATTGTGGCCGTGAATGGCCGGGCCCCACGTGCAGACGAAATCGATCAACTCGCGGTTATCGGCCGTGGTGAGGGTGGCGCCACGCGCCGACTTCACAAAAAACGGCGCGCCGCCCACCGAGCGGAAAGCGCGGACGGGTGAGTTGACGCCGCCGGGGATCAATTCTTTGGCGCGGGCGAAAAGGGAATCGGATGAGGACGAAGACATGACGGAAATGAGAAACCACTAATGAACACTAATGGACGGGAATGAGGAGGAATTCAGAGGACACGACGTGACCATTGGAGGCGAGGGAAGGCGCCAAAGTTGATTAGGTAGCCGACCCGTTTGCGCGTGGCCTTCAGTTCGTTAATGAGCTGCGCCTCATGTTCGGGAGCCAAGGTGCGCATAGCTTTTAGCTCTACGATGATCTCCGAGTGAATCAGGAAATCCGCTTCGTAGTGTTTTCGGAGTATTTGTTCTTTGAACACGACCTGAAGTCTCGGGCGCGAAACAAAGGGTATGCTCCGCGCAGCCATCTCGATTTCCATCGCCTCGTGATATACCTCCTCGAGAAATCCGGGGCCGAGGTGATTGTAGACTTCAAAGGCTGCGCCCATTAGCGCATAGCCCTCCTCCTTCAGCAATTCCTCCTCATTCCCGTCCATTAGTGTGAATTAGTGGTTCTGTCTTTCGCCATCTAGCTCACATATTTCTGCACGATCGGGATTCGCCGTCCGACGCCGAAGGCGAGTGGGGTGATCTTTAGGCCCGGTGCGGCTTGCTTTCGTTTGTATTCATTCAGGTCCACCTTGCGGACGATGTCATTGACCACGGCCTCGGCAAAACCCTGCGCCATGAGGTCGCGACGCGAGAGGCCCTCCTCGACGTAACCTTTGAGAATCGCATCCAGGATCTCGTAGGGCGGGAGGCTGTCCTGATCAGTTTGGTCGGGGCGCAACTCGGCGCTCGGCGGTTTCTTGATCGTGGAAAGCGGGATGATTTCCTTCTCGCGATTGATCCAGCGGGCGAGCGCGTAGACCTGCATCTTGAACACATCGCTGATCACGGCCAAGCCGCCGCACATGTCGCCATAGAGCGTGCAGTAACCGACGGCCATTTCGCTCTTGTTGCCGGTCGTGAGCAGGAGCGAGCCAAACTTGTTCGACAGCGCCATCATCATCACGCCGCGCACGCGCGCCTGGATGTTTTCCTCGGCGACATCGCGCGGGCGGCCTGCAAACAGCGGGGCGAGCGAGCCCTCGCAGGCGGTGACCGCGTCTGCGATTGCAATTGTCTCGAAGCGCATCCCCAGATTTTCCGCGAGAATCCGGGCATCATCGCGCGAGTGTTGCGACGAGATGGCGGACGGCAGCGAAACACCGGTGACGTTCTCCGGGCCGAAAGCGGCGGCCGCAATCACGCCGACCACCGCCGAGTCGATGCCACCGGAAAGGGCGATCAACGCGCGCTTAAAACCGCTCTTGTGCGCGTAGTCGCGCAGCCCGAGCACGAGCGCCTCGAACATGTCCTCGAACTCGTTTTGCGCGAACGAGGCGTGGAGCGCGGGTATTTCGAAGGGCGCGTTGGTGCCCGAGTGCGGCTTCACGTCCACCACGCGCAGATCCTCGGCAAACGCGGCGAGACCCGCGATGACGCGACCCTGTGCATCACACACCAGGCTGCGGCCATCGAAGATTAGCTCGTCGTTGCCGCCCACGCAGTTCACGTAGACGACCGGGCAGTGCAGCGCGCGCGCGGAATCCGCGACGACCAGATTCTGCCGGACCGACTCCTTCGTGCTGTGCCAGGGGCTGGCGGAGAGATTCAGCATCAGATCGCATTTATTTTCCGCGAGCTGCTCGATTGGAACGCGGCCGGTGTAGAGCCGGCGTGTGCTGATCATGGGATGCGTCCAAATATCCTCGCAGATCGTGAGCCCGATGCGGTGGCCCGCATGATCGACGATGGTCGGCGACGTCGCGGG
Organism: Opitutaceae bacterium; assembly: GCA_031425115.1. Classification (GTDB taxonomy): domain Bacteria; phylum Verrucomicrobiota; class Verrucomicrobiia; order Opitutales; family Opitutaceae; genus ER46. The sequence continues at coordinate 4,640 of JANPIT010000565.1, forward strand.
CTCGAAGTAGCGATCTTCGTCGAAGACGTCATAGGTCGGCAGGAGGCATTTGCGGCCGACGGCTGCGACTTTGCCGCGATAGCAGAAGGCAGCGGAGTTGAAAAACGGCCGGCCGCGGCCGGTGGGGTTGGCCTCGACGGTGCCAATGACGGCAGGCACGGCGCCGACGGCCGCGGCAATCTCGGCGAGGGATTCGGTGACGTCCGCCACGAAGCGCCGTTTGAAGAGGAGGTCGCGGGGTGGATAGCCGCATACCGCTAGTTCGGGGAACACGACGAGCTCCGCGCCCTGTGCGACGAGCGCCGCGTAGGCTTCGAGAATCTTCCGGCGATTGCCGACGAGATCACCAACCGTGGGATTGAGCTGGGCGAGGCCGATGCGCATGGAGGGGCGGGAACGTGAACCGCTTTGCCGGAGCTGACAACTCGCAACCCCGGGCTTGCGCTCCACGTCAGGCGCGCGATTTGCTCCTGGCTTCACTTATGTGCTTTGCTTTGTCCCGCCGAGTATTCGGTTTGTTGATTCTCGCCGGCGCGGCTTCAGCTGCCGAAACGGGAGCACCGCTGACGCTTGAGCAAGCCCTGGCATCGGTGGAACGCGTCAACCTGACGGTGTTGCTCAGCCGCGAAACGACGAATCAGGCCGCCGAGGCCATCGCGCAACAACGCGCCGGGCTGTTTCCGATTATTGACGCCTCCGTGCAGCAGCGTCGCTCGCAGGGCGTGAGTATCGCGACCGTCGTGGTCGCATCGGGCCGGCCTGCGAGTCGGTTCGATGCGCTGCTCACGGGGAGTTTCGCGCTGTTCAATCCGCAACGACTATCGACCCTCCGCAGCGTCCGCGCCGCACTCGAGGTATCTCAGGCGAACTATCAGTTCACGGTGCAAAACGTGATGGCGGACGTGGCCGACGCGTATTTCGCCCACCTGCGCAACCTGCGGCGACTCGATGTTCTCGATTCGAATATCGCGCGCGCCCGATCGCTCCATGATCTCGCGCGCAACCAACTGACCGCGGGCGTCGCGACGCAGATCGATGTCACGCGCGCCGAGTCGCAAGTCGCGATCGCCGAGCAGGCGCGGCTGCAACAAGTGACCACGGTCCAGCGCAGCGAACTGTTTCTCAAACGCCTGCTCGACCTCGAGGTGCGGCGCGAACTGCGGCTGGCGGATTTCCAAGTGCGACGCGCCGATACGACGCTGATGGCGTTTGCCGACGAGAAGACAGCATTCGAGAAGCGCGCGGATTTCATTTCGCAACAACGCGCTCTCGACCAGGCGAAGATCGATGTGCGCACCGCGCGGTTTGAACGGCTGCCGGGTTTGAACCTCACCGGCAACTACGGCGTGGCATCGGCAAAGTTCGACGACAGCGACAAGCAGGAGCAGTGGGGCGTGGGCATCGGCCTCAGCATGCCGATCTTCGACGGATTCCGCACGGGCGCGAATCGCCGCGTCGCGTTGTCGCGTCAACGCTCGCAGGAGGCGCGGCTGCATCATTTGGAGATGCAGATTTCTACAGAGCTGCGCATCGCGCTGCAGGATGCTGGCTCGCGCAATGCGCAGATCGCCGTGGCGGAGAAGAGTCTGCGGCTCGCGCAGGAGGAGCTGCGTCTGGCCCAGCAGCGCTATCAGCAGGGCGTGGCAGACAACCGCGAAATCGTTGAAGCCCAAAATCGGTTCGCCATCGCGGACGACAATCTCGTCGAGGCTGTCTATCAGTATAATCTCAGCCGCGTGGAACTCGCGCGCGCGAAGGGCGACGTCCGCGCCGTGTTGGCGGAGCAAGTGCCGTGAGCGGCGGTTCGGTGGACAGAGACGAGCGGCCGGCTCGTCCGCGGCCGGGCGGGCCGCTCGGCCTTGCCTTGATTCTCGCGTCGGCGTCGCCGCGGCGCCGCGAATTGCTGGCGCAACTAGGCGTGCCTTTCGAAGTGGTGGTTGCCGATGTGGTCGAGCACGAGGAAATGACGACGGATCCGCGCGTGATGGTCGCGCACAACGCCGCGCTCAAGGCGGATTGGGTCGCGGCGCGCCACCCGGATGCGATCGTGCTGGGGGCGGACACGACGGTATTCGTTGACCAGCACGCGTTGAACAAACCGCGCGATCCAATCGAGGCGCGGGCGATGTTGCGGAGGCTGAGCGGCCGCACCCACACGGTTTTCACGGGCCTGGCGGTGCGGCGGGCGCGCGACGGCTTGCGGTTGGAAGACGGCGCGGCGAGCGAGGTGACGTTCAAGCTGCTGGATGAGGCCACGATCGAGATGTATCTCGCTCGCGTGCACACGCTGGACAAAGCCGGCGGCTACGGGATTCAGGAGCACAGCGAGCTGATCGTCGAGGGCTACACGGGGTCGCTGTCGAACATCGTCGGGCTGCCGCTGGATACCACGAAACAAATTTTGACGCGCTGCGGTCTGCTGCCATGACTTTCTCTGTTCGTTTGCGTCCAGACCTTTCGCTATGAGTCACTCCCTCGCCACACCGCCCGCGACGTCCCCGTTGCGCGGGCTTTGCGCGCGCGTGTGGCACGACCCGGATACGCGCTCGACCACGATCGGCATTCTGGCGGTGGTGGTGTTTCATCTGCTGCTTTGGTTCGTGGGGCCGCGATTGCTGCAGTTTGAGGCGGTTGCGATGGAGCCCCGGGCGCAGAGCACCGCCCGCGACTTCAACATCGAGCTCGCGCCGGAGACTTTCGCGAAGCCGCCCAAGCCGCCGGATCCATTCAAATTCGTCGAAACCAATCCGGATGCGCCCGAGAATATTCCGGACAAGACGACGTATTTCTCGTCGCAGAATCAGCAGGTAGCGCAGGAGAAACCGACGCCCGACGGGAAGAGCGACCGGCCCGCGACGGAGGGAAAAAAGGATTTCGAGTCGAACCAGATCGTGAGCGGACGGCTGACGCAGCCGGTCGAGCACGTCGAGGCCCAGCCTCCGCCGAGCAATCTTCCCGTCGCAGAAACGCGCGTCGCGGCCGCGCGGGCCGAACAAAATCCGCTATCCGGCGACGCGAAAATCGAGGGCGAAAACAAAGACGGTTTTGGGGCGAGCCTCGCGAAACGCCTCGAAAACGCGCGAGCCGTGCCCGAGAAAATCGAAGGCGTTAAGGATGCGAAAGAGTTTGAAGAGGCCGTGGCGATGCAGCCGGCCATCGATCCCAAGCGGCCGCGTCCGCGCCCTATGGTAGTGAAACAACAGCAAGTGCGCCCGGCGGTGCTGGCGGAAAATAAATTTGGCACGACCAACATCGGTAATATCGCCTTCGACGCGAAGTGGAGCAGCTATGGCGAGTATCTGCGGCGCATGATCGATACCGTGCAGATTCAATGGGAACGACTGATCATCCAGCAGTCGGCTAATCCCGCGAACGGCAGCACGGTCACGGTCAAATTCGTGATCAACGACGAAGGAAAGATCATCGATATCGGAGTGGAGAAAACCACGGCCAACGAAACGGCGACGCGCGCGTGCTTGAGCGCGATTACGGACCGGATGCCGTATGGCACGTGGACGGACGACATGAAGGCGGTCCTGGGTTCGCAGCAGGAAATGACGTTTACGTTCTACTATCAGTGAGGGGAACGCCCGACGAATTCTGGACGGGATTGCCGCTGGGGCGCGATGTGACCCAGATCGCGCACGATGGGAATGGTCTCGTCGCCTTCAACAAACCCGCCGGCGTTTTGTCGCACCCGAATACCGAGGCGGACGAGCCCCGCTCGCTGTTGACGGCCCGCTACGTGGTCGACGGCGAATTTTTCGAATGGCGCGGGGTAGGGGAGTCGGCGCCGCCGCATCGGCTCTGGCTACTCAACCGACTCGATTCCGCGACGTCCGGCGTGATTCT
>JANPIT010000566.1:0-4069 GCA_031425115.1 Opitutaceae bacterium
CGGTAACCACCTTTGCGGGCCTCGCGGGCCAATCCGGCTCCGTGAACGGTAATGGCGCCGTGGCTCGGTTTTCTTTCCCGAACGGGCTCGTCACAGCCTCGGGCGGGGTGGTTTACGTGGCCGACTCGTTCAATCACATGATCCGCCGGATTTCGGCCGCGGCAGACGTGACCACCTTGGCCGGTGGGGCCGGTCTGGCTGGCAGCACCGATGCCAATGGCATCGCAGCTCGTTTTAATCAGCCCGTGGGCGTTGCCGTAGACAATCTAGGCAATGTTTACGTAGCCGATACCTTTAGCCATACGGTCCGCAAGATTAGCACGTCAGGCGACGTCACGACCTTGGCGGGTGCCGCGGGGATTCGCGGTTCCGATGATGGGGTCGGCAGCTCGGCTCGCTTTAATCAGCCATTCTCACTCGTGATCGACGCGAACAGTAACTTATATGTCGCGGATACGCGAAATAACACGATTCGACGCAGCGGCACGACGTCGGCGCCGGGCATCGCGACGCATCCCCAAAACCGCATAGCCCCCACCGGCACGATCGCGACCTTCAGCGTCGTGGCTACTGGAGCACCCAGTCCGAGTTTCCAGTGGCAACGGCAGGCAGCGAGCACGTTTGGTTTCCTCAATTTGACCAACGATGGCATTTATAGCGGCGTAAACAGCGCCACTCTCTCCATTGCCAACGTGCATGCGGCCAACAGCGGCGATCAATACCGGGTGATTGTTTCGAACGGCATCAATCCGGTCGCGACGTCCAATGCGGCCACGCTTACGATCGGCGAGGCTCCCGTGATCACCAACCTCGCCAGTGCGACCTTCAAGGCCACGGAAGCGGGTTCGTTCAACTTCACCGCCACGGGATCGCCGGTCCCAACTTTCTCAATGACCGGTGCCCCGAGTTGGCTTTCGTTGAGCACGGTAGGACTTTTGGCTGGAACGCCTCCCGTCGGCTCCGAAGGCACGATTCCCCTCACGATCACTGCGAGCAACGGCGCTACCGCCACGCAGACTTTCACGCTTACGGTGCAACCGGCGATCATTGCGCCAACTATCTCGTCGCAGCCGGTCAGCATCGCCGTGAACCAAGGCCAGAATGCAACGTTTACGGTCGTGGCCGCCGGCACGGCGCCCCTCACGTATCAATGGCGGCGCGATGGTGTTATTATACCGGGCGCCAACGCCGCATCTTTTACGATCAATAATGTGCAGCCCTCCAGCGCGGCTGCTTACAGTGTTACGATTGCGAATGCTGCGAGCATTGCGACATCCAACGCCGCCACCCTCGTGGTCAATACGGCTCCGGCGTTTGTTGCCCAGCCGCAGGCGCAGCTTGCTCTCGCAGGCAGCACGGTAACGTTTGAAACGGTGGTGACCGGCGCCGGTTCCACGTATCAGTGGCGCAAGAATGGCGTTCCGATTGCTGGAGCCAATGCGACAACATTCTCGCTCTTCGGAGTGAGCGCCGCCGATGTGGCCAGCTACGATGTCGTGGTAACCAACGCGCTCGGGAGTATCACGAGTTCGCCGGCGCAGTTTACCCTCGCTACGGCGTCCTCCGCTCCGGTCGTCACGTCGCGGCCTGCTAATCGCACCGTTTTGGCGGGCACATCCACGACGTTGCGCGTCGGCGCGACGGGCGTTCCGGCTCCGAGCTATCAATGGCGGAGAAATGGAGCGACCATTGCGGGAGCCACCAATTCCAGTCTCACCCTCTCGAATGTGCAGACCGACACTGCCGGCAGCTATGATGTTGTGATAACGAACTCGGTCGGTGGCGTTGCTACCTCTCCGGCCGCGCAAGTAAGCGTTATCACCCGCAGCTATGCGGGAGTCTATTTCGGCACATTTAGCAGTGGAGCCGGAACGTTTGCGCTCCACGTGCGCGACGATAACACAGGTGTGTTTCTCGGCTTCCTGCCGGGATCGAACGCGCCCGTCTCAAGCTTGAATCTTTTGGTGAACGACAACGGTTCATTCTCCTTCGGCCAAGGGGCAATTGCTGCCTCGGTCAGTGCTAACGTCAATGAACCGTCCCGTGCAGCCGCGCTCGCAAGTGTGACCGTATCCGGAGTGATCGGACTCGATGGATCGCTCTCTGGCTCGATCGGCGGGGGGGCCAGCGCCTCGTTAAGTGGCGCTCGGGCGCCGGCAATTGGTTCGACCCAGAATGTCGCCGGCTATTACCAAGCGGGCTCCGGCGTTAACTCCACTGTGGTTTATACCATCGCTGGTCCGAATGGTCAGGCGTTCGCCCTTGCGCAAAACGGCAACACCTACGACGGAGGCATGGGCACTGTATCCACCGGCGGAGTTGTTACCGTGGTTACCGGTCGCGCCACCACAATCTCCGAGTCGATTTCCTCGACTGGTAGTATCAGCGGCGTGGCGAGCGGTGTGGTCAATGCCACCCTCTCTGGCGGTAGCGATGTGGCCCTGGCCAGCCAGCGGCTCGTCAACATCTCGTCGCGCGCGCGAGTCGCTAGCGGGGACTCGGTCGCCATCGCTGGCTTCGTGATCGCCGGTGAAGAATCCAAGTTAGTGCTAATTCGCGCGGTAGGTCCGACGCTCGGCACGGCCCCGTTCAACGTCGGTGGCGTGCTCGCGTCACCCCGCCTTGAGTTGTTCCGTGGCAGCACCTCTCTCGCGATCAACGCCGGAATCGGCACGAATCGCGCCGCCATCGACGCTGCCGGCGTCCAAGCCGGTGCGTTCCCGCTCGGTTCAACCGGCGCCGACGCCGCTATCCTCACTACGCTGGCGCCCGGCAACTACACGGCGATCGTCAGCAGCACCTCTGCTACTGGCACCGGTGTCGCGCTGATTGAAGTTTACGACCTTTCCGCAGTCGCGCGCGGCCAGAAGCTCCTTAACATCGCAACACGCGCGGCTGCCGGTGCGGGTGACAACCTTCTGATCGCAGGCTTCGTGGTTCCCCCGGGTCCCGGCAAACGTGTGCTGGTTCGAGCGGTCGGTCCCGGACTGACCCCATTCGGCGTCGCGGGCGTTCTCGCGCAACCCAGCCTTGTGATCTTCAATGGCGCGCAAGCCACGGTAGCGCAAAATTCGAACTGGCGGACCTCGCCTGACGCCGAGGTGATCACGTCGGCGTCGGCCTCGGTCGGTGCATTCGGACTTGCGACTAACGATTCCGCCGTAGTCCTCACCCTCTCCGCGGGTAACTATACTGCGCAGGTGATTGGCCCCGCTGGCGCAACTGGCGTCGCGCTGATCGAGGTCTACGAACTGCCCTAACGGGTCTGGCACTCAGCTGCGTCAGTTCTCCATAGCCCGGGTCGCGCGACCCGGGCTTTGTTTTTCCGCCCTACGCGTCCCGCAGGGCGACCGCGCGAGAGGTTGATTGTCGCCCGTCAGGCAAAGCTCGCTCAACCTTACGATGGTGTCTAGTTGCTTGGCGGAAGACCACGCACGCCCTGTGAGATTCGAGTCGAACTCTACATCATTTCTGCGGTCGCTGAACTGGAAGCAGCTGCGGGTCCGGCCCGGCTTTGCAGGGTGGAGTTGCGGCACTGCTGTATTTGTGCTCCTCACCTCACTCGCGCTCTGGGGTTACCATCCCCCGTTATCGAGCCGGCAGCATTTGAGACTTCAATTCAGCGAGGGCCGCCCGGGCACCAGCGAGCCGCTTATTGTCACGGGCGCACCCGGCGTCGGTGATTTCTTGTTCGTTCGCTATCTTGACGCCCGGACGCTCACGCTGGGCTATGATCAATGGGGAATAGGTGGACCAGTTTCTGGACCCTTGGCCTTCACGCCCGGGGCAACGCATCGACTGGAGTTGGATTTGCCATCATTGCAGCGTGTATCTGGAAATCCACTTCAACCGCCGAACCAGCTGCGCATAGTCTTCGATGGTCAGACTGTGCTGCACGCGACGATCGAACCTCGGCTCCGCCGGCCGACTGAGCTCTGGCTTGGCCGTAATCCCATCGGCGGCTCGGCTTGCGGCCCGCAATTTTCCGGTCTGATCCTCGATACGCGGGGGCTATCTTTAAAGGGCGGAGTGCGTGAGCTTCAATCGCCTTTAGACCGACTGCACGGCT
>JANPIT010000567.1:0-2841 GCA_031425115.1 Opitutaceae bacterium
ACGGGCGTCGTCGCGGGCGGGACGCAGCGCGAAATAGAGCGCAGCAGCAACCATGACGAAGGCCGCCGTGAGCCACGCCGCCGCCGGGACGCGGCGGCTCACGACCGGAGGTAGCGCCGGCATCCTGCCGTCATTCCGTTCCGAAGGCCGGCTGGAGGCCGGCGCTACCTCGCCAGCGAGCAATACCTTCACGCGCTCATAGAATTTTTGCGACGCTTCGACCCCCGGGATGCGGCTCCACTGCACCGTCTTGAATTCCGGCGGCACGAGCGCGTCGCCGTCCCGTGTCTCATCGATCACGACAGGGAGCAAAAACGGCGTCCCATCCGCCATATCGCGCGTGCGCTCCGCCGCCTGTTTCCACTCGCGGCGGAAATATCCTTCCCGGCGCGACTGCGTGTTCGCCGAAATCACCGGCACGAACAGCGCACAGTCCGCGATCTGCTTTCGGATCTTCGCATCCCACGCATCGCCGCCGACGAGTTCGTTCTGATCGAACCACACTTCGACGCCCGCGGCACGAAGCGCCTCGCAAATACGCTTCGCCACCTCCGCGTCTTGGGAGGCGTAGCTGAGGAAAACGGCTTTGTTTTCCACGGCGCTCATTTCTTCGTCGCCTCCACCCGCGCCTTCGCCTCCTTCAGCAGCGCCTCGAACTCCGGTTGTCCGCGCAGCTTGTCCCACCACGGATCGAGCGGGAGTGTGTGGTCGGAAAGCGTCTCGCGGTAATTCAGCGCCTTCCGGAGATAGCGCACGGCCTGCGGCACATCGCCGAGGCCGGCGTAATACTGGGCGGCCGCATGCCACAGCGGCGGAGCGGCCGACTCCCTCGCCACGCCTTCGATGGTGGTCACCTCCTCGGCGATCTCACCCTCCCGGCCGAGCCAAGCCAGCGTGATGCAGAGGCGGAACTTTTCCCGCAAGTCATCCGGCTTGGCCTGGAGTCGGGCGCGCACCGCCGTTTCCGCCGCCTGCCACTGCACCCGAGCCATCGCCTCTCTGCCGTCCCGATGCTGCGCCAACGCCAACATCCACGCCTTTGGTCCGAAGAAATAAGCGTCTTCAAAATAAGTCCGGGCCGTGAGCGCCGCCGCGGCTTCGACGCGAAGTCGATCGCGTTGCAGCAACCCAACCCACATCGCGAAACTCACCGCGCGATCCTCGCTGCGATCCGTCGGCGGAAGTTGGTCCAGGGTGCGCCGCGCCGCGGCCAAGTCGCCCTTCCCGCCCACGAGAATCATGACCTTGCTGAGCATCGCACTGCCGAACGGCTCCACCGCGAGCGCAGCATCGTAGGCCTTGAGCGCGAGATCCGGCTCACCGCGCCGGGAGGTCGTATAGGTGTTACCGAGATCGTAGTGGGCCAGCGCATCGTCGGGAAAGAGGCGCGCCGTCTCGAGGCTGGCCGCCAGCGCCTCCTCGGTTCGCCCCTGCTGCCACAGGGCGGTCGCGACCAGCCGGCGCGCCAACGGATCGGTCGGCCGCACCTCGACCGCGCGACGCAAGATCGTTTCCGCCTGGGCCGGACTGCCCTGCGCCCTGATCACCACCGCCTGCGCGATCATCGCGTCCGCATCGTCGGGGTCCAGCGCGAGCGCACGCACGGCGAAGGCCTGTGCATCCTGCCGGCGCTTCTCGGACGTGTCCCACGTCCGCTGGATGTAGGCGGCCTGCACCCGTGCGCGCGCGGCCCACGCCCGCGCCGAACTCCACGCGAGCTCCGTGGCCTTTCGCGTCTGCTCCTCCGCGACCGCCAGATTTTCCCGCGTGTAGCTGACTCTCGCCAGTATCGCGAAAACGGCCGCCACGATCTGCTCCGCCTCACGCGACGCCGCCGTGGCCACCGCGGGCGCCTTGCCGAGATACGGCACGGGCACGATCGGCGCGGGCTGCTTCGGCAGGTTCGCCAGCAAGGCGGCGAACTCCGGTGACGTGCGCACCTTGTCGAGGAACGGATCTAAGCGCATTTCCTGATCCGAATAATTCGACGTCTGGTTCACCACCTGCCGGAGATAAGCCACCGCCTTCGCGCTTTCGCCCCGCGCCGCGTAGTGCCGCGCCAGGTCGCGGGCCCTCCCCGCATTCATCTGCTCGCGCCACTCGGCCTCGATCGGTGCCAGCTCCCGGTCCGCTTCCTCCCCACGACCGAGCCACGCCAGCGTCAGTGCGAGCTGGCTCCGATAGCGCCCAGCCTTCGGGTCCGTGCGGATGCGTTCCCGCAACACCATTTCTGCCGCCTCCCATTGCGCCCGGGCACGGTTCTCCATTCCGGCCCGCTGATAAGCCAGCGCGGGATACCACGCCTTCGGCCCGGTAAACCCGCTGTCTTCGAGGTAATCGCGCGAGGTCAGCGCCGCTGCGGCCGTCGTCGCTTCCGGATTGCGCTCCAGCACGCCACACCACATCGCAAAATACACCGCGCGATCCTCTGCGCGGTCGCCCGGGGCGAGTCGGTCGAGGGCGGCGCGCATGGCCGACACATCCCCTTTCCACCGGATCGCCAGCCCCGCTTGGTTGAGCAGCAACGTCCCAAACGGCTGCAGCTTCATCGCGGCCTCGTTTTCCTCCCAGCCGACGGGAAAATTCCAACCCACCACCCAAGTCGCAGCGAGGTCGTAGTGCGCCAGCGCATCGCGCGGATCGCGTCGCACCGCCTCCTGCAATACGCCCAACGCTTCCGCCACGCGTTTCGGTTGATGCCGCAGCATTACTCCCAGCGCTCGCCGGATGCGATTGTCGTCGGGATGCGCCGCCAGCGCGCGCCCCAATATCTCCTCCGCCTGCGCAAACGCGCGTTGGTAGGTCGCCACGCGCCCCTGCGCGAGCAGGGCCTCGGCGTCG
>JANPIT010000568.1:0-1720 GCA_031425115.1 Opitutaceae bacterium
GGTTTCGTCCGCTGGCGGCTCCGCGCCGGCGACCGCGAACGCGCGCGTCTCGAGCGCGTCGTGGCCGAGCGCACCGCCGAGCTGCGCCTCGCCAAGGATGCCGCCGACGCCGCCAGCCGCGCGAAGAGCTCCTTCCTGGCGAACATGAGTCACGAGCTGCGCACCCCGCTCAACGGCGTGATCGGCTTTTCTCAGGTGCTGATGAAGGACCCGGATCTCACGACGAAAAATCGCGAGCGACTCCGCATCGTGCAGACCAGCGGCGAACACCTGCTGCGCATGATCAACGAGGTGCTCGATTTCTCAAAGATCGAGGCGGGCCGGATGGAGCTGGCGACGGCGCCGTTTCATCTCCCGCAGTTGCTCCGCGACATCGCCGCCGCCCTGCAGCCGCGCGCACAACAGAAGGACCTCGCCTTCGTCTTCGACGCCGCCGCGGAACTGCCGGACATCGTCCTCGGCGATTCGCTGAAACTGCGCCAGGTGATCGACAATCTCCTCGGCAACGCGATCAAGTTCACGCCCACCGGCAGCGTGCGTTTCGCCGCGCAGATCATGGAGGAGGAGCGCGTGTGTTTCAGCATCACGGATACCGGCGTCGGCCTGAGCGAGGCCGATCGCGCGAAGTTATTTCAGCCGTTTCAGCAAGCCACCGACGGCCGTCCTCCCGAGCCCGGCACCGGCCTCGGCCTCGCGATCAGCCAGCGCATGGTCGAGCTGATGGGCGGCACGCTCACGATTGAAAGCCGGCAGGGGCACGGCAGCCGCTTCGCCTTCACGATTCCCCTGCCCGTGCTCGCCGTGGACGCCGCGGAATCGCGCAGCACCGCCAGCATCATCACCGGCTACCACGGGCGCCGCCGTCGGTTGCTGGTGGTCGATGATGTCGCGACCAATCGTCACGTGCTCCGTGATTTACTCACGCCCCTCGGGTTCAGCATCACCGAAGCGGCGAGCGGAGTCGAAGCGCTCGCCGCTTTTCCCGAACTGCGGCCCGACTTGGTGTTTCTTGATTTGCGCATGCCCGGCATCGATGGCCTTGAGCTGGCTCGCCGTCTTCGCGCCCAACCCAAAGGCGACGCGATCAAAATTATCGCCATGTCCGCCTCCGTCCTCTCGTTCAACCGCGCCGATGCCTTCGCCGCCGGCTGCGACGATTTTCTGCCGAAACCGTTTCGCGAAGACGATCTGCTCGCGCGCCTTGGGCTCGCGCTCCATTTGGAGTGGATCGGCGATCTCTCCGCACCCGCCGAGGGTATCCGTCCTGCGCCGGCACCGACGTCCAACGACTCGGCCAGTCCCTTCGCCACTCGCACCGCGCTCAGCCCCGACGACATAAAAAATCTCTTGGCCATCGCCCAGCGCGGCGAGATTTCCGCCCTGCGGCAACGCCTGGACGAGTTGCGCGGCGATCCCTTTGCTGACGCGCTCCACGCCCTCGCGCGCAGTTATCGGATGGAGCGAATTCGCGAGCTGCTCGAGGAACGTGCTGTGGCATCGCGCCCGCACGCCTAATCCAACTCCGCAGCTGCCCGAGGTGGGCCGTGCACTCCGTGCGCGGCTGGTCGACGGACCCGCCATCGACCGCGCGCGGAGCGCACGGTCCACCTCCAAGTCCACCTTCAGATCCCGGCCATCCCCGGTAGGCCCTGTTACGTTTTTGAGTGGACCAGCCACCCTTTGTCGCTCGTTCCGTCCATCCTGTCTTTCTTCGCAACAG
>JANPIT010000569.1:0-6498 GCA_031425115.1 Opitutaceae bacterium
GTGCGTCCATCACCAAGACGAAGAAAGAAGCGTCCATCCCCCTCCGCGCTGAAGTTATCACCGCGGTTCGTTCGATACTGCCGGACTGCGTGCAGCCCTTTGAGTTCATCTTTCGAGGGAAAGCGCCGCGAATTCCCACCATGAAAAAGGATCTAGCGAAAGCCGGGGTTCCGTTCGAAGACGCGAGCGGCCGCCGCGTGGATCTGCATGCGCTCCGCCAAACGTTTTGCACCAACCTTTCCGCGACCGGCGTTTTTCCGCGTGTCGCTATGGAATTGATGCGTCACCGGGATATTCGGCAGACGATGAAAGCTTACACCGATACCGCACAACTGCCGCTTGCCGCTGCGATTGCCGGTCTGCCGAGGCTTTCTTTGGCGTGAATCATGTTTTTTCGTTGGTGGTTTGCCTTGGCGGGCTATGTCGCGGTTAGTCCTCGACGCCTATGTCGCAATCCTCCCCCAACGGTTTGTTGAAATGGAGCTGCCTGGGGTGCCGTCGATCTGCGTCGATCCCGGTTAGAGTGCGGGCCGTAGGCTCCTACACCCCCGCGGAATGGAATTACCTCCACGAACTAAGCGAGAGTGAGCACGCCGAACTCAGCTTGAAGGAGACCGGGACGAAGTGCCGCCAACCGATCACTTGGGCGGTAAACGAGTCATTCCAATGACACACAGAAACGCACACACGCACCGGTCGGAGTTGGGGGTTTCGGGTCGGAGCGTGTCGCGTCGGGTCAACTCAAACGAACTCGTGCAACCTATTCTGTCTGTCGCTCTTAGTCGCAAAAAGGCCCCCGGTTTCGCAACCGGGGGCCTTAGCGGAAATGGAGCGGGCGAAGAGACTCGAACTCGCAGCGTCGAAAAGTTGAACGGGTTTTAATAAATTGCGGCGGGAGACTATTCACGTGCGCAAAGGTGCAGGGAGGTAAATTTGAGGTAGGCGGATAAATGGAGGTGCCGGGGCCTCCCGGGTGGTGGGGGTGGCACGGGGGGGCGGTTCGCTCCGCCTTCCAAGTTGCGTTCGGTTGTTCCCAGTTGCGTCCGTTCGTCTCTTCACTGTCGATTTGGTTGCTCTATTTTCCCTGCGCTTGGACGCACACAATGGGGTTGAGTCGCCCGGGACGCGTGGGCCTCACCGATGACATCGTGGGGCCGATCTCGCTCAGCCCTCGTTTCCACGGACTTCCCCCGACATCTGTCAAGAAGGCGACAAGCGAGAAAAGCTGAAGAATTATGGAAAGAAAAACGCTCCGTTGCAAACTAGTGCAACGGAGCTTCTTAAAAATGGTGGCAAGTCCCGGAATCGAACCGGGGACACAAGGATTTTCAGTCCTCTGCTCTACCAACTGAGCTAACTTGCCGTTGACCGAGGGGCGAACAAAGGCGGCGGCGACAGGTGCGTCAACGGGAAATTCCGAGGAATTCGTCGGAGCGCGGGGCTTGCGTTTTACTTCGAACGAATCCGGCGTGAGTTTCAACCGTCTCGCTCGCGCCCACGCCTCTATGTTATCACCCCTTTTTCGCCGCGGCGCTCTTCTGCTGCTCGCCGTCTCCACGTTTGCGTCGGCGGTCGCAGCCGCGCCCGCGCCGCGCCCCCAGCCGAATGTGGTCGTGGTGTTCGCCGACGACCTCGGCTACCGCGACACCGGCTTCACCGGCTCGGATTTTTATGAGACGCCCAACCTCGATGCCTTGGCGCAGCGCGGCATGGTGTTCGATCAGGCCTACGCGGGCGCGGGCAACTGCGCTCCGAGCCGGGCGTGCCTGCACTCGGGCCAATACAGCCCGCGCACGGGCGTCTATGCCGTGCAGCGCACCGATCGCGGGCCGCTCACCCTGCAGCGGATGGTGGCGATTCCGAACCGCGAAGATCTGGCGACGGAGAACGTCACGGTGGCCGAGGCGTTGAAAGCGGCGGGCTACGCGACGGGGCTTTTCGGCAAATGGCATTTGTCGGGCGACCCCGGCACGCTGCCGCCCGCGCAAGGCTACGATACCTATTTCGATTCGCGTCTGCCCAATCCCAACACGCGGCGCGATGAGCCTGACGATCCCAAGGGCGCATATTCGCTGACGCGGGCCGCGGGTGAATTTTTTGAAAAGAATCGAGTTCGACCCTTTTATGCGTTCGTCGCGCACCACGCGATTCACAGCACCTTGGAAGCGCGGCCGGCGAGCCTGGCGAAATTTCAGGCGAAGAAACCGGGGGCACAGCACTCGCACGCGCTCTATGCGGCGTGCCTCTACGATCTCGATGACTCGGTCGGCGTGCTGCTGAAGAAGATACGGGACCTCGGGCTCGAGGAAAACACGCTCGTCATCTTCACGTCCGACAATGGAGCAACGGGCCAATCGTCGCAGGAGCCGTTGCGCGGCAACAAAGGCGCCTATTACGAGGGCGGAATTCGCGAGCCGTTCATCGCCGCCTGGCCGGGAAAAATTCCGGCCGGCGTGCGCAGCGCGGTGCCGATCATCAATGTGGATTTGTATCCCACCTTTCTCGCCGCGGCGGCTGCTCCGGTGCCGGCCGGCAAAGTGCTCGACGGCGAAAATCTTCTGCCGGTGCTCACGGGCCAGGCCAAGGGGCTCGCGCGCACTGCGATCTACTGGCATTTCCCCGGCTATCTCGATGCGCCCGTGACGCGCGGCCGCGATCCGGTTTTCCGCACCCGGCCCACGACGGCGATGCGCGCGGGCGATTGGAAACTCCATCTCTACCACGAGGAGTGGCAGCTCGATGGCGGCCGCGAAAAGCTCGCGACGAACCGCGCCGTGGAACTCTACAATCTCGCGGACGATCCCGGCGAGCGCCGCGACCTTGCGACCACGAATCCAAGAAAGCGCGACGAGCTCCTCGATCAATTGCTTGTGTGGTTGCAACGCACCGGCGCGAAGCTGCCGACCGAGCGCAACCCCAAGTATGATCCCAGCGCGCCCCTGCCGAAGAAGAAGGCGGGCGCGTCGATCGATTGAGAGATCGACTCGGCCGGATCACCCATTTCCTGCGTTTCGTTTTAGATCCTTTCTTTATGACCCCTTCCCCATTTCGATTTTCTGCACTGCTGACGGCGGCGCTTGTAGTTTGCGCGAGTCTCTCGGCGGCTGAGGCCGAAAAAGCAGCTGCGCCTGGCGCCGAACAAAAAGCCAAAGGCCAGGGCGGCGGAAAAAAAGCCGGCACCAAGGCGGGCGCGCCCAAAGACGGCAAACCGGTCGACGCGCCGCCTACGCCGGCGACGCCCGAGACATTGAAGGCCGAGGTGAAAGCGCCGGAGGAATTCGACGTGACGGTTTTCGCGACGCCGCAACAGGCCAACTATCCGGTCTATGTCGCGGCGTCGCCAGAGGGCACCGTTTACGTCGCGAGCGATGGCAACGGCTCGCTCGGCACGCAGCCCGGTCGCGGCCGCATCATCCGACTGCGCGACACCAACGACGACGGTCGTGCTGATGAAGTGAAAGTGTTCGCCACGGTGGATTCGCCACGCGGGCTCGTGTGGGATCGCGACCGGCTTTATCTGATGCACCCGCCGCACCTCAGCGCGTTCATCGACAAGGACGGCGATGGGGTGTCGGACGAGCAGAAGATTTTGGTGAAGAATATCGGCTGGGCCTTCAAGGATCGCCCGGCTGACCACGCGTCGAACGGCGTCACGCTCGGCATCGACGGCTGGCTCTACCTCGCGATCGGTGACTTTGGTTTCACGGAAGCGGTCGGCACGGACGGTCGGAAACTGGAGCTGCGCGGCGGCGGTGTGGTGCGGGTGCGCACCGATGGCACGGGCCTCGAGCTCTATTCCGCGGGCACGCGCAACATCCTCGAAGTCTCGCTCAGCCCACTCCTCGACGGTATCGCGCGCGACAATACGAACGACGGCGACGGCTGGGACGTGCGCCTGCATCACTTCACCGGCCTGGAGGATCACGGTTATCCGACGCTGTATAAGAATTTCGCGGACGAGCTCATCGCGCCGCTGGCCGATTACGGCGGCGGCTCGGGTTGCGCGGGACTCTGGCTCGACGAGCCGGGCATTCCGGCGAAGTGGAATGCGGCGCCACTCACGGTCGATTGGGGCCGCGAGGCGGTCTTCCGGCATCCGTTGACCGCGAAGGGCGCGACGTTCACGGCGGGTCAGGAGCAATTCATCAAGATCCCGCGCGCGACCGATATCGATGTCGACGCCCAGAGCCGGCTCTACGTGTCGAGCTGGCGCAGTGGAAAATTCAACTACGCCGGACCTGAGATCGGCTACCTCGCGCGGTTGTCGCCGAAGGGCTACACGGCGCCGGCGGTGCCGAATCTCGCCAAGTTGAGCGCGTCCGAACTCGTGAAACTCTTCACCTCGCCGAGCTCGCGTTTGCGGCACGCGGCTCAGCGCGAGTTGCTCAGCCGTGATGCCAGGCCGGTAGTCGCCGCCCTCGAAGCGCTCGCGACGGCCAAGGAGAGCCCGCTGGCGTCGCGGGTGCTCGCGCTGTTCACGTTGAAGCAGGCGGTGGGCGAAGGGTCTCATGCGTTCCTGGCGAAACTCGCGCGCGATGGATCGATCGCGGCGTGGGCGCTGCGCGCGTTGGCAGATCACGAGCTGCAGCTCGCCCGCGTGCCGGCCGATGTGCTGCTAGCTGGGACGCAGTCGGCCGATGCGCGCACGCGACTCGAGGCGGTCGTGGCATTGACTCGGGTGAATCGACGGGAGCACGCACCGGCGCTGGCCAAGTTGCTGGGCGACGCCGATCCTGTGGTCGCACACACGACGGTAAAAGGATTGGTGCGGTTGGGCGGCAGTGAGGCGGCGTTCGGCGTGCTGGATCGCGCGGATACGCCCTCCGCGGCCCGCACGGGAGCGTTGCGCGTGTTACAGGCGCTGCACGAAGAGCCGGTGGTCGATGGGCTCATCACGCGGTTGAAGCGCGAAGCCGATTCGGCGCAGCGCGATGATTTGGTGCGCGCGCTTTGCCGGCTCTATTATGTGGAAGGCAAATGGGCGGGCGACGGCTGGGGCACGCGGCCCGACAACCGCGGGCCGTATTATCAGCCGGAACGCTGGGCCGCCTCGGCGAAGATCAACACCGTGCTGTCGGACTTGTTGGAGCGCACTACCGGCGATGCGGCGGTCCGGCTCAACGCCCTCTTTGCCCTGCATCGCGTGCAGCCGGGCGACGTCATCGGCCGCCTGATCACGCTGGCGGAAAAAGACGAGACCCTCCTTCCCACGCTCGCGGAAAATCTCGCGGCGAGCGACAACGTGCCGGCCTCGGCGCTGCCGTTGCTCGTGCGCGCAGCGCAGCCCGGCAAGGCGCAGGTGAACGCGCTGTTTGCCATCATCAAGCTGGGCAGCGCCGACGCGATGCGCGCAGCGCTGACTGCGCTCCCGACCGTGCCGAAGAACGGATCGCGCGGCGATGCGGCCAGTGACAAGGTGAGCAACGCGCTTTTCCTTTCGAGCGCACTGGAGAACCATCACCGCTTCTTTGAAGCCGAAGCCGCGAAAATGGACGGCCTCACGTCGGCGTGGGCCGATGCGGCGCTGCTGCAGCTCGCTGCCCGCCGCTTTGGGGCGCCGGAAGCGAGGGAGCGCGCCCGCTTCGCCCTGGACGAAGGCTGGAAGCAGCCGGCGCGTCGGGCGCAGATTATTCGTGCGGCCGCACTCGGTCGTGAAGCGAGCCGCGCGCCTGCGATCGTGGCGGCCGCAGGCGATGCGGACCCGGCGGTCGCGGCGGCGGCGAAGGCGGCGATCGCGTCGCTCAAGCTCGATGTGGATGCCATCCGCGCCGAGGCGGGCCTGAAGGCGCCGACCATCGCCGAGCTGAAGGCGGAGGACGTGCTCACGCAGGTCGTGGGCGTGGGCGGCGATCGAGTGCGGGGCGAACAATTGTATTCGCAGGCCGGATGCGTCGCGTGTCACACCGTGCGCACGAATGAACCGATGAAGGGGCCGTTCCTCGGCAACATCACGGCGCTTTACCGGCGGCGGGAGTTGGCCGAGGCGATCCTCGATCCGAACAAGACGATCGCACAGGGATTTGTGACGAATCAGTTCACGATGAAGGATGGCTCGGTGCGGATGGGATTTGTGACGCGAGAGGCGGCGGACGTCGTCGCGGTTCGCGACATCACCGGTCAGCAGCAAGAGGTGCGCGTCGCGGACGTGGCGAAGCGCGAACACCTGCCCATTTCGCTCATGCCCGCTGGATTGATGGGCGGCTTCACCGTCCGCGATTTCGCGGGGATGCTCGACTACCTCGAGTCGCTGGCGAGCGGCACGCCGTGAACCAACCGAATGTGGGGTCGCGTCAGGCGGGATTCGGGGGAGCGGCTTGACCTCAAGCCGCTTCCGGAGATGCGCACGCGTAGAGGAATCTGATGTCCCCAATCAAGCGGCCTGGGGTCAAGCCGCTCCACCCTCCATTCACTACAAACCCGCGCCTTCCCAGCCCTTCCGATCCCCCCGGCGCACGGATAGATTGGCGGAATTCTCGTTGTCGAACTGCAGCTTGGCCG
>JANPIT010000570.1:0-18178 GCA_031425115.1 Opitutaceae bacterium
GGCAGAACGTGGGCGATGCCGGGCTGCCGGATCGCGTGAAGTGGATCAAGGCGGCGGCGCAGACGTATCCGGAAATGGATGTCACGCGCGTCGGCATCTACGGCGGATCCGCGGGCGGGCAGAGTGCGCTCGGGGCGTTGCTGACGCATGGCGACTTCTATAAGGCCGCAGTAGCCGACTGCGGTTGTCACGACAACCGCATGGACAAGATCTGGTGGAACGAGCAGTGGATGGGCTGGCCCGTCGGCCCGCATTACGCCGCCCAATCCAACGTGACGCTCGCGGTGCGGCTGCAGGGCAAGCTGCTGCTGATGGTGGGCGAGATGGATCGCAACGTGGATCCGGCGAGCACGATGCAGGTGGCCGACGCGCTTATCAAAGCGAACAAGGATTTCGAGTTTCTGGTGATTCCCGGGGCGGGTCACGGCGTGATGGGTTCGCCCTACGGCAAACGGCGGCTGCACGATTTCTTCGTGCGTCATCTGCACCAGCGGGAGCCGCGGTGGTGAGGCAGGAGTTGAAAGGTGAAAGTTGAAGGTTGAAAGACGCGGAGAGCGCGGCCTTTTGGCGGGATGTCTCTTGGTGTGGTGGGTCAACGGTGCATGAGTGAGCGGGAGCCCGAGTTGGGGCTCGGCTTTGTCGCGAGCGTCGATGTCGCGGCGAAACGCATCTCGATCGAGTTTCCTGCGACGGCGGAAAAGCGCCTCTACGCGCTCGGCACGCCGGTGCTGAAGCGCGTGCAGTTTCGGGTGGGCGAGACAGTGACGACACGCGAGGGAGCGGCGCTGGTGATCGACGCGGTCGAAGAGGAGAAAGGCTTGCTGGTCTACGTGGCCGGCGGGCGGCGCGTGCGGGAAGATGCGATCTCGGATGTGACGAACGTGAGCTCCCCCGGCGAGCGGCTGCTGGCGGGGCAGGTGGATCCGGGCGAGGTGTTCGATCTGCGGTTCCGGGCTTTGCAGGCGCAGGCGCGGTTTCGGCAGTCGGACGTGCGCGGGTTTCTCGGTGGGCGCGTGGATCTGCTGCCGCATCAATTCTACATCCTGCACGAGGTGGCGTTGCGGCAGGTTCCGCGCGTGCTGCTCGCGGATGAAGTGGGGCTCGGCAAAACGATCGAGGCTTGTCTCATCGTGCAGCGCCTGCTCGCGGTCGGTCGCGTGCGGCGCGTGTTGATCCTGGTGCCGGAGTCGCTCACGCACCAGTGGTTCGTGGAACTGCTACGCCGGTTCAATCTGTGGTTCAGCATTTACGACGAGGCGCGTTGCGTCGCCGTCGAGCAAAGCGATCCGGGGGAGAATCCTTTTCTCGCGGCTCAGTTGGCCCTCGCGAGCGTGGGTTTCCTGGCATCCAGCCCGGAGCGACGAGAACAGGCGGTGGCGGCGGGCTGGGATATGCTGGTGGTCGACGAAGCGCATCACCTCGCGTGGACGCCGGAGCAGGTGAGTGGTGAATACGCGCTCGTCGAGCAGCTGGCGCAGCGTGCCCCCGGGTTGCTCCTGCTGACCGCGACGCCCACGCAACTTGGGCTCACGGGGCATTTCGCGCGGCTGCGGCTGCTCGATCCGGATCGTTATAACGACTTCGCGCAATTTCGCGCGGAGGCGGAAGGCTTCGAAGCGGTTGCCGCGATCGCGGAAAAAATCGTCGAGCAGAAGCCGCTGAAACCGAAGGATCATGCGGCCCTGACCGAAATCTTCGATCGCGATCCGGATGGGCTCACGCGGCACCTCGCGGCGCTGGCGGCGGGCCGAGCGGGCGCACGCGAGGCGTTGCTCAAGACGCTACTCGACCAGCATGGGACCGGGCGGGTGGTGTTTCGCAATACGCGCGCGGCGATGACGGGATTTCCCTCGCGTGCGTTTTGCCCCGCGCCGCTGGATGCGCAGAACAATGTGACGCTGCTCGCCCGCATCGCCCGCGAACTGCAAGCGGAGGAGACGGGCGAGGACGGCGCGCTGCGCTACTCCTTCAAGGAGGATCCGCGGCTGGAGTGGCTCGTGGAGTTTCTCAAAAAATACCGCAGCGAGAAAGTCCTGCTCATCTGCAAATCGACGCGCAAGGTGCTGGCCATCGAAGCGGCGCTGCAGGAAAAATTGGCGGTGAAGTCGGGGTTGTTTCACGAGGGTTTACCCCTGGTGCAACGCGATCGGAATGCCGCGTGGTTTGCGGAGGAGGACGGGGCCCAGCTCCTTATCTGCTCCGAGATCGGGAGCGAAGGGCGGAACTTTCAGTTTGCGCACCATCTCGTGCTTTTCGATCTGCCGCTCAATCCTGGCCTGCTGGAACAGAGGATTGGGCGGCTCGATCGTATCGGGCAGACACAGACGATTCGGATTCACGTGCCGTATCTGATGGGCAGCGCGGAGGAGGTGGCGGTCGAGTGGTATCACCGCGGGTTGGACGCGTTCGAGACGCCGCTGCACGGCGGGAATGATTACCAGGACGCGTTCAAGGCACGCTTGATCCAACTGGCGGTCACGCACGCGCCGGAAGGCGCGGCGGCGGGGAACCGAAAGACGAAGGCGATGGAGAAATTCGTGGCGGAGACGATCGCGTTTCGCGCGGAACTTGAGCTCAAGATGAAGCGCGGCCGGGACCGTCTGCTCGAGTTGCATTCCTTCGATCGCGCTGTGGCCGAACGCGTGATCGCGCGCGTGCGGGCCGAGGATGCAGATCCCTTCCTGCGCAACTTCCTCCTCGCGTTGCTCGACCACTTCGGGGTCCGCGTGAAGGAGCACGAGGAGGGCGACGTCTTTCTCGATCCGAGGCACGCCTACATCGAGGGATTCCCCTCGATTCCGCCGGATGGGATGCTTGCCACGTTTGAGCGCAAGCGGGCGATCACGCGGGAGGATATTCGGTTTGTCTCGCCGGATCACGCGCTCGTGCAGGACGCGATCGATCTGTTGATCGAGTCGAAAGCGGGCACGACCTGCTTCGGCCGGATCGAGGCCGATGAACCGAATCTGCTGCTCGAAGCGATTTTCGTGCTCGAGACCGTGGCGGATGCGCGCTGGCACGTGGATCAGTTTCTCGCGCCGACGCCAATGCGCGTCGTGGTGGATTTGCGCGGCGGCGATCTCACAGAAGAGCGCAAAGCGACGGCCTTCGCGGCGGATTTCGAGGTGAGCGACATCCATCGGTTTCTGGAGCGGCCCGGTTTCAATGCGACCCTGCTCAAGACGATGGTGGAGTCGGCGACTGACCGCGCGGAAGAGCGCACTCCGGCCGTAAAAGCGGCCGCCGATGCCCGGGCGAAAGCTGCGCTGGGCGCCGAGATTCAACGACTCGTCGACCTACAAAAGGTAAACGACCACGTGCGGCCGGAGGAGATCGCGTTGGCTCGCGAACAATTGGAGCGCATCTGCGCGGCCATCGGGCAGGCACGATTGCGGATCGATGCGATCCGTCTGGTGGTGGAAGGCGACGTGGACTGAACAGCCCGCAGCCGACGCTTGACGACGCGGGCAAAGCCGGGAGGGCTTGCGTTATGGCCACGCCGACTGACGAAAATTTCAACGACTACAAGCGCGCGGAGAAAAAGGCGCTGGAGATTGTCGCGGCGATGCGGGCGACAAGCCCGAAGAAGGTCGATGTGGAGCTCGCGCTGATCGTCGCGATCTTCGAGCTGCACAAGGGCGCGCTGCCGGCCGAGACCATCGGCGCGATCGTTCAGGGTCACCTCAAACAGGTGATTCCTTTTTACGCGGGCAAGTCGGCGCAGGCTGGCGCGAAGCCGGCGTGAGCGTCAGGCCTTGATCAGGCTCATGGCCTGATGCAACGCGGCCGACGCGGCGGCGCAGGCGGGATCGTTGTCCAATGCGTTGAGCACTTTGTTGAACGGCTCGGGGCGGGCGGGGCCGTCGTATCCGATCTTGGCGAGTGCGTTCATGAACGGGGCGGCATTGATCACGCCGGTCGCGACGGGCAGCTCGCGCTCATTGTCGCGTTGCTGCTCTTTGGCCACGCCCTTGGGCGCGTCGTTGAGATCGACGCTCACGACGTCCTGATTGGTCAACGCGAGGATGTCCGCTTCGGTGTCGCCGGCGGTCCACCAATGCCAGGTGTCGAGGACGAGGCCGACGTTGCCCGTGCCAATTTCGGCGATGAGCTCGCGGGTCTCGGCCATCGTGTGGACGAAAGGGTAGCGCTTGCCCACCAGAAGCAATTGCGTGCCGACATACTCGAGGCCGATGCGGAGGCCGTGGTCTTTGAGAATGCGGCCGACCTCGCGCAGGCGCGCACTGTGTTGCTTGAAATTAGTGCGGTAGGTCAGCGCGGCATCGCTCGGAGAGATCCATGTGCCGATGCGAGTCGCCCCGGCACGCTGCAATCCGGCGGCAATCTTTGGTAGTTTCGCGAGGCCGTCCTTGAAGGTCTGATCGTCTTTCCGGAAATCGACCGGCAGGCCGGTGGCACACCAAACGAGTTTCTTGGCCTTGAGGTCCCCCAGCGTATCGGCGAGCTGGGCAGGCGACATGGCGGCGAGCTCTTCGCCGCGCGGCTCGACGGACTCGAAGCGGTGACGGTGGGCCAGATCGTTGAGTTCCTTCTGCGATTGCGCGGTGACACCGATGGACCCCGGGGTGAGGGCGATGGTCATGCGTCGGGCGGACGTGGTGGCGGAAGCGGCGACGAGAGCCGGCGGGAGGGTGGCAACGGCGGCGAGTGCCGAGGTCGTATTGATAAATTGGCGACGGTTCATGGGGTAGGTGGGGGTAGGCGAGGACCGGATGGGGCGGAGCAAAATCAAGCGGGACGCCGCGGCGCGAAGGCACGCAAGGCGCGGTGCAATTCCGCGAGTTTGGCGGGCTTCGAGAGGAAGTCGTTCATGCCGGCGGCGAGGCAACGCGCGCGTTCCTCGGGCAAGGCGGCGGCCGTGAGCGCAACGATCGGCAACTGGGAGGCGAGATGGCGAAGCGGCAGCGCGTCGCTGGACCAGCTGCGGATCACGCGTGTCGTTTCCCAACCGTCGAGATTGGGCATGTGGCAATCCATCAGGATGAGGTCCGGCAGGGGAGCTTGCTGCAGAGCAACCAGTGCCTCGGCGCCGTCGAAGGCAAACGTGCACCGGCAGCCGATCTGGCGGAGCTGTGTCTCCAGGATCTTGCGGTTCACGGCATTATCCTCGGCGAGGAGCACGTGTAGATTGAGCGCCGAGGTGGCGGGATCCAGGGCGATCGCGGCGTTGACTGGGGCAGCCACGGACCGGAGCGGCACGGTAAAGGAAAAGGTGGAGCCGCGGCCGACTACGCTCTCTACCTCAAGCCGACCGCCCATCATCTCGACGAGTCGGGCGCTGATCGCAAGGCCCAGGCCGCTGCCCCCGTAACGGCGCGTCGTGGAAGAATCAGCCTGCGTGAAACGCTCGAAGATCCGGCTGATGGTCGCGGCGTCCATGCCGATACCCGAGTCGCGCACCGCAAAGCGCACCAGCGCGGGCTGAGCCTGGGGGGCGGGCGAATCGACCTGAATGGCGACGTGGCCGTTGGGCGGCGTGAATTTCACCGCATTGGACAACAGATTCATCACCACCTGGCGCAGGCGATAGCTGTCGCCCTCGAGGTGCTTGGAGAGTTCGGCGGCGATGGACTGGTCGATGCGGACGGAACCCTGGGCGGCTTTGGCGGAGATGAGCGCGACGCTGTCAGCGATAACCGGAGCGAGCTCGAAAGCGTGCGTATCCAGAGTGAGGTGACCGGCCTCGATCTTGGAGAAATCGAGAATGTCGCCGAGTAATTTCAGCAGCAGGTCGCCCGATTGGGAAACGAGCCGCGCCTGGTCCGTGGCCTCGGAGGGGAGATCGGTGCGCCGCATGAGCAGCTCGGAAGACGCGATGATGCCGTTTAGCGGCGTGCGGATTTCGTGGCTCATGTTGGCCAGAAATTCGCTTTTCGCCTGCGAGGCGGCGGAGGCTTGTGCGCTGGCTTGCTCGAGGGCGTGGGTCCGTTCCCCGACGAGGCGCTCGAGATTTTCGTTGGTGCGACGAGTCTCGTGCAGGGAGTCCTCGCTGCGTCGATGCGCGGCCTCGATCATGCGGGCGAGAGTGACCCCGAGACAAAACACGAAGCACATCGCGAAGAGGCCGTCGCGCATCAATGTATCCGCGGCAAACTGCAGCGAGCCCGCTTCCGAGGGTCGCAGCAGGCGCAGGTAAAACGCGAAGTTGCCCGCGACCATCGCGGCGAAGACGAAGACCGCGAGGCGGCGCGTGGCGAAGACGATCGCAAACAGGAGGAAAACCAGATCGAAAACGAGCACCTGGATCGCGGCGCCGAGGGGTTGATCGTAGGTCGGCACTACGAGCACGATGCCGTGGACGAGGAACACGATCAGCAGCACGAGGCCGCGCCCGGCCTGTTCGATCTTGCCGTGGAGCAGCGCGCGCAGCGACCAGACCGCGGCCAGCGCGAAGACGACGTTAAACGCGAGGCGGGGACCGAGATGCGGCGGCTGCACCCACAAGAGCTTGGCCAGGTTGATGGGCACAAAGACCAGCATCAAAACGTTGAACGCCGCGAGCAGCCGGGCCTTTTGCCCCACGAAATACGGCCGATCCCGGTGGGCGGCATCTAAGCGGGCGATATAGGAGGCAAACGGGCGAAACATGCGGTTGGCGTGGACGGCGCGTCCGGTCTGAGCGAGACGAGCGGGCGTGTCCAACGTTGTTGCGTGTCCGCGGGTGGGTTCGCCCTCCAGTTGCGTCACCGCGCTTCGTTTGTTTCGTCTTCCGCACGATGCCATCGCGTCTCGCGCTTCTCCGCTTGGTCGGGATTTTACTGCTGACCGGCGCGGTCACAGGCTGCGCGGTCACGGGCGAGCGAAGTGACCCTGCGGCGAAGCGCGAACCGCGGATGCCGACCGTTACGCCGCGTCCCGCTTTGGCTACGGTCGCCGTCGCGGATGCTGCAGTGATCGCCGCGGCGCAGCGACACCTGCAGGCCAACGATCTGGTCGCTGCACGGCGCACGTTGGACGAGGTTTACGACGCGGCGCAGCGGACGCGGATTGCCCACGCGCTGACGACGCAGCTCGCCGCGCAGGATCCCGCGCGCGCGGCGGAGTTTGCCCTGGCGTTGCGCGAGGGGGTGGGGCGATTGACGGCGGTGGAGATCGCAGCAGAGGCGTGGGCGACGCAGAGCCCGGACGCCGCGTTGCGCTGGGCGAGAGGGTTGGTGGAGCCGGCGGTGGCGGGGGTGGCGCGTCGCGCCGTGGCGCACCGGCTGGTGCAGTCGGAGCCGCGGGCGGCGATCGATCAGATACTGGCGATGCCCGACGAGCCGGGCCGAAACGATTTGCTGGGTTTTGCCGTCGCTTCGTGGGCGCGCCGCGATGCGGACGCGGCTCTGGCGTGGCTCGGGCCGCTGCCGGAGAACGAGCTCAAGCAACGGCTCACCTCGACGGTGGGCTTCGAAGTTTCCCAACACCGTCCTGATCGCGCCGTCGCGTTGGCGGAGCGGTTGCCGGAGGGCCGCAACCGGTGGCTACTGATGTCTTCGATTGCGCAAACGTGGGTCGCGACGGATCCGAAGGCGGCGCTAGCGTGGGCCGGCCGTCTGCCGGAAGGTGAAGCGCGCTCAGCGGCGTTTGCCGGCCTCGATACCGGACTTGGGATGCCGTCAGCGCGGCGGTCCATCTCAGCCCCGGGTGCGCGTGGGGTGCGCTCGCGGGGGTTTGGCGGCAGCGTGGGAGAGGCGGCGTTGACCGCGGGGGCGTCGGCGGATTTCGAGGCGTGGCGGTCGACGCAGCCGGGTGGCCGCTCGCTGGAGGAAGAGATCGTCGAATACGTGCAGCAACGCGGCGCGACGGATTCCGGGGCGATCGGGCAGTGGTTGACGAGTTTGGCTCCTGGGCCCGCGCGCGATCGGGCGATGGAGATTTATTTGGACGGACAACTCATCGGTTCGCCGCAACGGGCGGCCAGTTGGCTGCGCTCGATGCCACGCTCGGATCGCAGCGACGCGATGATCGAGCGGACGGCGCGCGCATGGTTGCAGACCAGTCCGGACGCGGCGCAGGCGTGGCTGCTGGAGACGCCGCTACCGCCGGATCGCAAAGAGCGGCTCTTGCGCGACGCGGGGCGATGAGCGTGGAGCGGTCGCTTGGGCGGTCGTAGCTCGCGCGGGTGCGTAGCACTTATACCAACGGCTGCTGTTTTTTTGACTGCACTGCCGCTGGAAAGGTAGGGCCTCGACCTCCGGGCGCGCCGCTTGTTAAGTGTCCGTCGAACCGGTCGCGTCCGGAGGTCCCGACGCTACCCAGGAAAGTCCAGATCTCATGAGCCATCGGTATTACAATTCAATTACGGCACTGCCCGCTTGCGCGCTGATCCGGTCCGCGGAAGACTTCATTTCAACGATGTCGCGCACTCTCTTAATCGTCGAAGACAACGACCTGTTTCGTGGCATGTTGAAGAGCCTGCTCGAGATGCGCGGCTATACGGTGGTGGTGGCGCGCAACGGTCCGGAAGGCCTGGCGCTGGCGGCGGGCCGGACATTCGACGGAGCGATCACGGACATCGAGATGCCGGAGATGGATGGTTACGAATTCTGCCGGCAGCTGCGGGCGCAGGAGCAGGCGCGCGGCATCGATATTCCCGTGTGGATCATGTCGGGAGTGTTTCGCCCGGCGCTGGCGAAGAAGGCCGCGGCGGCGGGTGCGTTGCTGGTGCTCCGTAAGCCGTTTCCGATCGAAGAAGTGTGCGCGACGCTGGAGCAGGAGTTCGCCAAGCGCGCGAGCGGTTCACCGCCGCCTCCCGCGGCGGGTTGAGGTTCGGCGATTGCGGAACTCGAGGTGATTCACCACACCAACGCTGCGATGACTCACGAAATCCGTTTCGCCCAGCTGAACCTCACGCTCCCGCCCGCGCCGAAACCTGTCGCGGTTTATCGGCCGGTCGTGGTGGTGCAAGGGCTCGCCTACGTTTCGGGCCACGGGCCCGTGTGCACGGATGGGCGGTTGATCACGGGTCGGGTCGGGGCGGAACTGGACTTGGCCGCGGGCCACGCGGCGGCGCGGCAAACGGGGCTGGCGATGCTCGCGACGCTGCGCGCGCACTTCGGATCGCTGGATCGCGTGAAGCGCGTGATCAAGCTGCTCGGCATGGTGAACTCGGCGCCTGATTTCTACGACCACCCGAAAGTGATCAACGGCTGCAGCGAGTTATTCGCCGCGGTGTTTGGCGAGACCGATGGCATCGGGGCGCGGAGCGCGGTGGGCATGGGGCCGCTGCCGGGCAACATCGCGGTGGAAATCGAGGCGATTTTCGAGTTGAGCTGAAAAGATAAAGATCTCGCGAAGACGCAAAGGCGCCAAGGTCGTTTGCGCTTGGCGTCTTGGTGGCTTTGCGAGCCACTCTGAGTCAAGTCGCTTCCTGCATGATTCCCGAACGCCCCCTGCAAAACGAAGCCGACGTGCCGTCACCGGCGCTGTTGGTGTATCCGGATCGGATTGACGAAAATTTGCGGCGCATGATCGCTCGGGCGGGCGATGCGTCCCGGCTGCGGCCGCACATCAAGACGCACAAATTGCCGCAGGTAGTGGCGCGTCAGGCGGCGCTCGGCATTACGAAGATCAAGTGCGCGACGATTGCGGAGGCCGAGATGGCGGCGCGGGCGGGGGCGAAAGATATCCTCATCGCGGTGCAGCTCGTGGGGCCGAATGTCGCGCGGCTCATCGCGTTGCAGCGGGAGTTCCCCGCGGTGGCGTGGTCCACGCTAGCCGACGACGCGGGCGCGATCAGCGCGATGAGTCGGGCGGCGAATGCCGCGGGCGTGACCGTGGAACTACTGCTCGATCTCGACGTGGGCATGCAGCGAACTGGCATTGTGCCGGGGGAAGGAGCGGCGGGTTTGTATTGGGCGATTACGGACGCGCCGGGATTACGCGCGGGCGGACTGCACGCCTACGACGGGCATTTGCGGCAAAGCGATCCGGCGGAGCGCTCGGCGGCGTCGGATGTGGGCTATGCGGCGGTGAGCGCGCTCGCTTCCGAATTGCGACGCGTGGGTCTGGCGGTGCCGCGCGTGGTGTGCGGCGGCACCCCGACGTTTCCGATTCATGCGCGGCGGGACGGCGTCGAATGCAGCCCGGGCACGTGCGTCTTGTGGGACGCCAACTACGCGGACGCGCTGCCGGATTTGGAGTTTCTGCATGCGGCGGTGTTGCTCACGCGAGTGATCAGTCGTCCCGGGCGCAACCGACTCTGCCTCGATCTTGGGCACAAGGCGGTGGCGAGCGAGATGCCGCATCCGCGCGTGGTGTTTCCGGCGCTGCCCGACGCGAAGGGCGTGGCGCACAGCGAGGAACACCTCGTCATCGAGACGGCGCGCGCGGCGGAGTTTTCCGTCGGCGCCGCGCTCTATGGGATTCCCTGGCACATCTGCCCCACGGTCGCGCTGCACGATCGGGTGCGCGTGGTGCACGACGCACGAGTAACCGACGAGTGGCCGGTGACGGCGCGCGCGCGGCGGCTGAGTATCTGAATCAAGAGATAAACCGCGGATGACGCCGATGGACGCTGATCAAATAGAGGGAGGGGCGCAGTCTTGCTGCGGACTGGTTGGGCGAATGAATCCGAGGGCGCAGCAAGTCTGCGCCCCTACAGCGGCCGTATTGGCTGTCAGTCATGGCTAGCTCGCCGCTCTCGCTTCTGCTGCTCGCGTGCGCCGCCATCGGCGTGCTCGTGGCGTTGGTGACCTGGCAGAAGTTGAACGCTTTCCTCGCGCTCCTGCTCGCCGCCATGCTGGTGGGACTCGGGGCGGGTATGGCGCCGCTCGCGGCGTTGAAAGCGTTTCAGGATGGCGTCGGCGCGACGCTCGGTGGCATCGCGGCGGTGATTGCGCTTGGCTCGATGGTGGGGAAATTGCTCGCGGAATCCGGCGGCGCTCAGGTGCTGGCGGAACGGTTCAGCGCGTTCTTCGGCCCGACGCGCGCGGTGGCGTGCGTGATCGTGCTCGCGCTGGTGGTGGGCATGCTCACGTGGTTCACCGTCGGGTTGCTCCTGCTGCTGCCGCTCGCCATTTCGCTGACGCACGAAACGCGCCGGCCGTTTCTCCTACTGGCGTTACCGCTGGTGGCGGTTTTATCGGTCATGCACGGACTCACTCCGCCGCACCCGGGACCGGTGGTCGCGATCGACGCCCTGGGTGCGAACAATGGCAAAGTGCTTGGGTTCGCTTTTCTGGTCGGAATTCCGACCGCGCTGATCGCGGGTCCGTTGTTCGCGCGCTGGGTCGTCGATCGAGTGCCGGTGGCGACGCCGGCGCTGGCGGCGACGCGGCTGGCTACGTCGCGGCGGCCAAGCGCGGCAGCGACGGCTTTTGTGATCGGACTGCCCATCGCGTTGATGTTACTGGCGACGGCCGGCGAATTGTTTTTTCCGGCGGGCGACCGGGTGCGGACGGCTTTGGCGTTTATCGGGCATCCTGTGACGGCGCTGACGATCGCAGTGCTCGTGGCGCTGGGCATTTTCGGCCGCGCGTGTGGATTTACGAGACCGCAGTTGCTTGGTTTCACGGAGCAGAGCATCGCGGGCATTGGGCTGACGCTGCTCGTGGTGGGCGGCGGCGGTGGTTTCGCGCGGGTGCTGCGCGAGGCGGGGGTCGCGGGCGCGCTCGGCGGGCTCGCGAGCAATCTCCATTTACCGCCGCTGATTTACGGCTGGTTGGTTGCGGCGTTTATCCGCGTGGCGACGGGCTCGGCGACCGTGGCGATCACCACGGCAGCGGGGTTGCTGGCACCGATGCTGATCGCGCAGCCGGAAATCAACCGCGAGTTGCTGGTGCTGGCGTTGGGATTTGGTTCGCTGTTTCTCTCCCACCTCAACGACGGGGGCTTTTGGATCGTGAAAGACTGCCTGGGGATGACCGTGGGACAAACGCTGCGGACCTGGACGGTCGTCGAGACTATCGTGGGGGTCGTGGGTCTTGGGTTCACCTTACTCCTTAGCCTTTTTCTCTAGCATGATTTTTGACGCGCACCTCGACCTGGCGCTGAATGCCATTGAGTGGAACCGCGATCTCACGCGACCGCTGGCGGAGATCAGACAGCGCGAAGCGCATTTGCGCGATAAGCCGGATCGCGGCCGCGGCACGGTATGCCTGCCCGAATTGCGACGCGCGCGGATCGGCGTGTGCGTGGCGACGCAGCTCGCGCGACTCGAGCACGATGCCTACAGCCCGGTGTTTGGCTGGCGAGCGCCGGCCCAGGCGTGGGCGATGACCCAGGCGCAGCTCGCGTGGTATCGCGCGATGGAGGAAGCAGGCGAGATGGTGGCTATCTGCGATGCAGCGGGGCTGGACGCGCACCTCGCGAAGTGGGCCGCGGCTGACGATACGACGGCGGCGCAATTGCCGATTGGATACATCCGAAGTCTGGAGGGCGCCGACTCATTGATCACGCTGGGGCATCTGGAGCGCGCGGTTGCCGACGGGTTGCGCGCGATCGGTCCGGCGCATTACGGCCCCGGGGTTTACGCGCAGGGCACGAGCACGGAAGGGCCGTTTCCCTCGCGCGGGATCGAACTACTGCGCGCGGCAGACGAGTTGGGTTTAATTCTCGATGTCACGCACCTGAGTGACGACTGCTTCTGGCAGGCGCTGAAGATTTACCGCGGCCCGGTGTGGGCGAGTCATCACAATGCGCGGGCGCTGGTCCCTCACCAACGCCAGTTGGCCGACGATCAGTTCCGCGCGTTGGTGGAGCGTGGGGCGGTGGTCGGGGTGGCCTGCGATGCCTGGATGATTGTGCCCGGATGGGAGCGCGGAAAGACGACGCCGCAATCCGCCCACCTGCGGTTGGAAAACCTGGTGGCGCACATCGACCACTACTGCCAACTCGCGGGCAACGCCCGGCATGTGGGCATCGGCAGCGATCTCGATGGGGCGTTTGGCACGGAGCAGGTGCCGCAAGGCATTGAGTCGATTGCGGATTTGACGAAGTTGCGCGGGCTGCTCGCCGTGCGCGGGTATGCGGCGGAGGATATTGAGGCTATCATGCACGGGAATTTCGTGCGGTTTTTGAGGAAGGCCCTGACGTGAACCACCGCGGATGACGCGGATAACGCGGATGAAAGAAACCCACTTTAGAAGGAGAGACGCGCGGCACGCGCGTCCGAAGTCTGGCCCTACGTTTTGCTCGGATTGGTATCCGCGCCATCCGCGTTATCCGCGGTCACTCCTGTTGCTCTTTAGCTTCGTTTGTTCGGTCGCGTTGCACGCCGCCGATCTCACCCCGCGCCTTCAACGCGGCCAGGAGCTCTACGCGCGGAACTGTGTTTCCTGCCATTTGCTGAACGGCGAGGGCGTGCCCGGTGTGTTCCCGCCGCTTGCGAAATCGGATTACCTGGCGGCCGACCTCGAGCGCGCCATTCGCGCGATATGCGAAGGGCTCACGGGTGAAATCGTGGTCAATGGCCGCACGTATGCGGGCGCCATGCCGCCCATCGTGATCGATGATGACGAGGTGGCGGACGTGCTCACCTACGTCCTGAACAACTGGGACAACCCGGGCGGTGCTGTTTCTGCGGATACGGTGCGAAGCGTGCGCGGACGGACGGCGTTCAAGACCTTCGAGCGATTGAAGAGCGCGAGCGTTTTTCCGCCCCTGCCGGAGGCGCCCGAGGGTTTCACGCTACGCGAAGTCGCCCGGCTGGCGCAGAAAGGCGTGCGGCTCGCGAGCGATGGCACGGGGAAGACCCTCTTTGTCCTCTCCGAAATCGGCGACGTCTGGGAACTCGATATCGCGAGTGGCAACCTGCGCCAGATTCTCTGGGCGAAACGTTACCTCGAGAAACGACCGGGGGATCTGGGTGGCCCGCTCTTTGTCCTCGCGCTCGCGCGCGACGCGGAAGGCCGGCTCTATATCGGCTCGAATCAGCAGAATGAGGCGACGCTGCCGGTGCAGAACATCGTGACAATTTATCGCACGAGCACGTTTGTCGACGGCGTGCCGGCGGAGCCGAAGATTTGGTTTCAGACCAGCTACCCGGGGAACGTGGCCTACATCCACGCGCTCGAGCACATGGCTTTTGGGCCGGACGGCTTGCTCTATGTGGGCAGCGGCGCGCGCACGGACGGCGGGCAGCCCAGCGAGGGTCCGCGCTGGCATGTGGGCGGGGAGACGCCGGTCACGGCCTGCCTTTGGCGGATTGATCCACGGGCCGAGAAACCGACGTTCGAGATCTACGCGCGTGGTATTCGAAATGCCTATGGCTTCTGCTGGAACGATCGCGGCGAGATGATCGCGACGGAAAACGGTCCCAACGCGGACGCACCCGAGGAGCTAAATCTAATCGAGCGCGGCAAACACTACGGTTTCCCTTATACCTACGCAGATTGGCCCGTCGCGCGTAAGGCGTATCCGGAGACGCCCGACGCTCCGCCCGGCCTGGAGATGACGCGGCCGATTCCGAACCTTGGCCCCGACGGTGGCTTTCGGGGTGAGCCCCTCTCGACATTCGATCCGCACTCGAGCCCGGGCGGAATCGTGTTTCTCGGCGATGATTTTCCGGCGGGATATCGCGGGACCTACGTGCTCGCGCGTTTTGGCAACCTGATCAAGGGCGAGCGCGACAGCGGCTTCGATGTGCTGCGCGCCACGCTGAGCCGCGACGCGTCGGGCGGTTACCAAGCGCACGTGCACACGCTGTTGGCGAATCTCGGCCGGCCGATCGACGTGCACCTCACCGGTCGTGGAAAGATTTACATCGTCGAATACTCGCGTGGCACCAGCAACGCAGTGCCGTTCCAGCTTCCCGGACGGGTCCTCGAATTAGCGGTGAAAACGACGTCGAGGTGAAGAGGACCACTCGCTGGCGCTCGCAGCGACGGGAATGGTGTCACCGCATGATGTGATATTGTTCGAATGCCCGGGAGTTGACGGCGTTTCCGCGGCCGCCAGCCTCACGCTGCGCTATCAGTTCCCCTTGCCGCCAGCGATCTGGGCGATGCGCAACGCCCGGCCCGCCCCGTTAACCCCTTCAGCGGACCATGAAACCTCATCACATCTTAGCGCCTCTCGCCGGTCTTCTTCTCGCAGCTTCGCTTTGCGCCCAAGTAACGCCCACGCCGCCCAAGGCGGATCAGAAGGAAGCCGTCGTCGAGCTCAGCCCGTTCATGGTGAACACCTCGGGCGACCGCGGCTACGCGGCTGAGAACACCCTGGCCGGCAGCCGGCTCAACACGAAGCTGCGCGACACCGCCAGTTCGGTCTCTGTCTTCACGAAAGAGTTTCTCGACGACCTCGCGATCACCGACCTGTCGCAGTTGCTCGAATACACCGTCAACTCCGAGATGGACACGAACTCGCAGGGCGCCAGTTCCGAGCAGAATCGGATCATCGGCGGCCACGCGTTGTCCGCCGGAATTCAAATCCGCGGTCTGCTCGCGAGCGTCGGAATGGATTACTTCACGAGCATCACGCCGACGGATCCCTACCGGGTGGGCCGTTTCGAGGACGCGCGCGGGCCGAATAGCATTCTCTTTGGCATCGGTGCGCCGGGCGGACTGCTCAATCAGTCTTCGAAGACCGCCGAGACTCATCGTGACACGGGCGCGATCCGTTACGGCATAGGTTCCTGGTCCCGCAGCCGGCTCGAGATCGACGCGAACAAGGTCCTGATCAAAGACAAACTCGCCGTCTCGGTCGCGGCCTTACACCAGGAGAACGGAGGATGGCGCGCATTTGATTTTCAGGACAAGGATCGCATTTTCGGCTCGGTCACTTACCGGCCGCTGCGCTCGCTCACCATCACGGCGATGGGCGAGGTGGGCCGCGATGTGTCGGCGATCGTGCGCTCGTTCAGCGACGCCGAACAGGTGCTCGCCTGGTATGACAACCGCCAGGCTTCGGGTGTCAGCGCGGTGACGTTTACGCCGAACAACACGGTGCCGACTGCGGCGCAGCAGGCACTCGGCGTCGTGGGGCGGGATGGGGCGGTGGGCGGCACGGCGCACCGGCTGATCTACATCGAAAACGACAACACGATCTTCGATGCGATCGGCACATTTTTCACCGGCAGTTACAACAACGCCGCGGTCCGGGCGCCGGACGGCACGCGCGGCGTGACCACGCCTACGCTGCGGATTCACGATCCGAAATTCTATCCACTCACCGGCAATGCGGTCGGCCCAGGCATGTTTCGCGACCAGACGCTCCATAACTACACCGTGAGCGCCGACTGGCAGCCGACGCGCAACCTGATCTTCAACCTCGCGCATAACTATCAGGAAACCCAGGCGGTCGTGAACGTCATGAACGGCACGCAGCCGATGCTGCGCGGCGAGGCGAACCGCACGCTGGGTGTCGGCGGCCCCGCCAATCCCTACGCGGGTCGGATGTATTTCGACGGCGCGTGGACCCGCGACATCCACTACGGCGACAGCCGCGAGTCCCGGCTCTCTGTATCTTACACGTTGGATACAAAATCGAAGTGGCTCGGCCGCCACCGGCTCGCCGGTTCCGCGGCGCGCACCGACGTCAACGACCGGCGCGCGAACTCCTGGCTCGTGCTCGCCGGCCGGCCGTTCAACGCCGATCCGGCCAACGCCAACAACCGGGTAACGGTGCGAAATTATCTCACCGAGGGCAGCACCAACACCTATCGGGCGGGCGACTGGCGTTCGCTGCCCGAGACGATTAATTTCCTGGGCCGGAGCTACAAGACCGCCTACGCAAACGTCGCGGCGGGCGGGGCTGATAATGGCGGGATGGTGCAGAAGATGGATTCCAAGATGGCCGCGTCGCAGAGTTTTTTCTTCAGCGGAAAACTCGTCACCACGTTGGGCTATCGCGAGGACAAGGTGAAGAACACGCAGCTCGGCTACACGAACGATCCCATCCGGGGCGACGTCGTGGACCGGGATTTGTCGAAGGGGAAAGTGAATTACTTCGTCGGGCAGACCCGCACGGTCGGCGCGGTTTATCACGTGTTCGACTGGCTGTCGGTCGTCGGCAACAAGTCGTCCAATGTCGGGATCCCACCACTGGCGCGCACCGTTTTTCCAGAGGGGAATCTGGGCCCGCTCTCGAAGGGCAAGGGGCAGGATTTCGGCCTGGGCTTTGATTTGCTCGAGAGCCGGCTGACGGCGCGCGTGGTTTATTTCGAGGGCAGCGAGATGGGCCGGTTGACCGCGCCAGTGGCAGGTGTGCTGGTTGCGGCGGATACGCGGATCATGGACGCGTTCGGCGGGGCGCTCGTCGGACCGGGGCTTCCGTTTACCGCGGCAACATGGGCGCCGGTGCGCAGTCGCTACACGCCGCCGGTTTCATCGATCTCCTCGGATTTCGATACGGAAGGGTATGAGGCGCGCGTGACGGCGAACCTGACGCGTAATTGGCGGCTGGTTGCGAATTACTCCTACACCGAGTCGGCCCGCGTGGATCTCGCGCGCGAAGCGATCAGCTTTTATGGATTCAAGCAGAAGGATCCGGTGCTGCTGGTCCCGGGAGTGACGCAGGATTCCGCCGGGCGTTTTGTGGCCAACCCGAGTGCATTCGAGTCGGGCGGTGCGATCGCAAAATGGCTCGAGCTGGGCGGCATGGCGGCGGCGGCGAATCCCTCAGTGCTGACGACGTCCACCGGTGCGACGATCGCGCAGGAAATTTTCGACCTGGCCGACGTGCTCAATGACGAGCGCGAGCAGCAGCTCAAGAGCTGGGGCGTGCGGCCGCACAAGATCAGCCTGTTTACTGCGTATGATATCCGGAAGGGCCGGCTCGAAGGCTTCACGATTGGCGGCGGCTGGCGCTGGCGGAGCCCGA
This sequence comes from Opitutaceae bacterium, assembly GCA_031425115.1. Taxonomy (GTDB): domain Bacteria; phylum Verrucomicrobiota; class Verrucomicrobiia; order Opitutales; family Opitutaceae; genus ER46. The sequence continues at coordinate 17,764 of JANPIT010000570.1, forward strand.
ACATCATCGGCTCGAATTCGCGGGGAGAGGAACTTCGCGGAAAGCCGATCACGGCGGCGGACATGATGCTGGGCTACACGCGGAAATTCCGCGGGCTCCCCGGTCGGGTGCGGTTTCAGGTGAACATCAACAATCTCCTGGATCGCACGGACATCATCCCTTCGCGGATCGCGACGTCGGAAACGGCGCCCGACGGTTTCAATGTGCCCGGTGGTCGCGGCCTGGCCTATACCCGCTTCGATCTGGTGCAGCCGCGAGAGTTTCGCTTCACGACGACGTATTCGTTTTGAGGAGACGGCAGATTCGAGGTGGGGCCCGCGCTACCAGCCCGGCTGGAATAAAAGGGGAAAAATAAAACAGAAAGAGCGGGCTGGCCTCGAACATATGGCCGCGCGGATAGCCGGCCCCACCCAGA
>JANPIT010000571.1:0-4168 GCA_031425115.1 Opitutaceae bacterium
AGAGGACGACGACCTGGTGACGAAGCACAATCTCGTCGGTGTGATCGTCGGCGCCTATGCCGAAGCGCACTCGGAGTTTCGCGTGGCGCTCACGAAGGATCTGGTCGCGAAAGGCCGCCTGGTCGCGAGCCGCACCTAATCGAAAATTTGGGCTAGATTGGCGTCTGAGTTCATCAGCCGCGGAGCATGGGCTCCGCGGCTTTTTTTATTTTTGGGGCTGGGAAAGTCCGAAGGTGGACCGTGCGCTCCGCGTGCGGTTTCTGCGAGACGACTGACCGGCCGCGCGCGGAGCGCACGGCCCACCTTGAATTGCATGCCGGTCCGCTGACGGCGTCTAAGGGACAACGCGCGCGCGCTCTATTTTGCCAGTTTCGCCAGGGCGGTCTGCGCGCGGGCTTTCGCGGCTTCGTCGTGTTTTTCCCGCGAGGGCATCGCGAGACCGGCGTTCCACGCTTCGCGCGCTTTGGCGGGCTGGCCATCTGCGGCGTAGGCGAAACCGAGTTCCAGGTGGTGTTGCAATTGCTGAGGCTCGAGTTCGACCGCGCGGAGGAGGAAGCGGACCGCGTCGGCGGTGGTGGCGGGCGGCAAGCCGCCGTAAAAGAGGCGCACCCATACGCGGGCGGTGGCGCCCAAATCAGCCACTTCGTAGTGCCAGCGGCCGAGCAGATGATGCGCCCACGCGTAGTCCGGTTTAAGCGAGAGGGCGCGCTCGGCTTCCTGGTAAATCAAGCGGGAGTATTCAACTTTCTGACGCGTCGCGCTGTGGACGGCGAGCTTGCCATAGCAGACGGCAACCGAGAGCACGTTTTCGGCGTTGGTGGGGTCGAGCGCGACGGCGCGCCGGGAATAGTCGAGGGCGCGCTCGATCGACCCGCGTTGGTCCGCGGGAGCAACGAGGTCTACGACGAGATCGGAATGCTGGCGGGCGATTTTCTGGAGGATGAAGGCGTCGTTTGGGCGCGCTTTTTCCGCAGCAAGAAAGAGCTCGAGCGCGCGGGCGGTGTTGAGTTTCGCCTCGGCGGCGAGCGCATCGCGCACCAGGTCATCGGCGGGAGTTGCGTGGAGAGGCCCGAGTGCCCACACGGAGAGCGCGACGCTGGCCCAGATTCGAAAAACGCGACTCATGTGAACATTACGGGTGAGCAAAGGTGACGGGTGCATGCTATAGTGCGGGATGGAAGCTTCGCGTTGTCCGGCGCTGCATGGGGTGGTGGAAACCATTCTTTACACCGATGATCTGCCGCGCGCCACCGCGTTCTATCGCGACGTGCTGGGCCTCACGGAGATGAAGGGCGACGGTGAGCGCTTCGTTGCGCTCGATTCCGGGGCAGGCCGCGTGCTGTTGTTGTTCAAACGCGGTGGCACGCTGGAGCCGCAGCCGGTGGCGAGCGGGGGCGTGATTCCCGCTCATGATGGACACGGGCCGCACCACCTGGCGTTTGCGATCGCGGCGGCGGATTACGACGCGTGGTGCGCGCGACTGATCGATCGGAAGATCGCGATCGAAAGTGAGACCCAGTGGGAGCGGGGTGGGCGAAGCGTCTATTTTCGCGACGGGGACCAACATTTGGTGGAACTCGTCACGCCCGGCATCTGGCCCAATTACTGAAGGCAGACAAAGCGCGGCGACGTGTTCTAACTGATTCCATGCGCAAGCGGCCGGCTATTCCTCGTCTCGACGGAGGCTCGCAAACGATCCTGCTGGTGGAGGACGTGGAGCGCTCGGTGGCGTTTTATGGCAAAAGCCTGCTGTTGGAGGCAAAGGACGGTGATACGGACCGTTACGCGGAGTTCGAAACCGGGGACGGCGGTGTGCTGGTGATCATCAGGCGCGAAGGCTCGATCGCGCCGATGATCACGCCGGGCATCGCGGAGGAAGGCGCAAGTCTGGTGTTCACCATCACGCCCGAGGCGATCGAACTATGGAAAAAGTGGTTTGCGAAGTGCGGCGTGCCGATCGACGGGGAAACCAAATGGATCCACGGCGGCAGAAGCCTTTACGTGCGGGATCCGGATGGACGGCGGTTGGAGTTCAAGACTCCGCCGTCGGAGGTCATGCCGGCGCCGACCGTGCTGTCGGCGAAGAAGCGGGAGGATTGAGGTCGCAACCGCCGCGCGGTTTTTCCCCGTCAGAGAACTCTTATCCGGTTGACCAGAGCGGCTGGAGGGAAGCAACGCCGCCACGGGGCGGACTCAAGGCTTCCGAAAAAGATAGTGACTTACGAGCCACTCCTCGCCGTCGCGGTAGCCCCAGAGTTCCGCGCATGACATGTAGAAAATGCGCCAGTAAGACCACCATTTCAGCTCGTGCCCGGCGCCGTAAGTATCCGCAAAGAGCGGGAGGATTTCCTCGCGGTGCGCATCCATGTTTTCGAGCCAGTGCTCGGCGGTGCGTTGGTAGTGTCGACCGTTGACCTTCCAATCCGAGACGAGGTGGAGGTCGTCCTGAAACTGGGGTAACAGGTCGTGGGCGGGCATCTGGCCGCCGGTGAAGAAATACCGCGCCATCCAGTCGGAGGCGTCGCGCGCCACGAAGTGATAAGACAGCTGCGCGTGGGTAAAAATGTGCACGAACAGCAGGCCCTCGGGCTTGAGCCAGCGCGCGACGTTGGCGAGCAAGCGCTGGTAGTTTTTCATGTGCTCGAACATCTCGACCGACACCACGCGGTCGTAGCGCGAGACGCCGGCATCGAAGGTGTTCATATCACAGGTGAGGATACGCAGATTATTCAAGCCGCGCCGGCGCGCCTCGGACTCGATGAAGACGCGCTGGGTGCTCGAATTGGACACGCCGGTGATTTGTGCCCGCGGAAAACGCTCCGCGAGGTAGAGAGACAGCGAACCCCAGCCGCAGCCGAGTTCGAGGATGGACTGGCCGTCGGAAATACGCGCGCGCTCGACGTAGACCGCGAGCATGTGCGCCTCCGCCTCGTTGAGCGTTTCGGTCCCGGAGGGGTAGAGGCAGCCGGAGTATTTGAGACGGCGACCGAGACAGCGTTGGTAAAAGGCCGTCGGCACCTCGTAGTGCTGCTCGTTGGCGGCGCGGGTGTCTTCCGCGATTGGGCGGGTCTTGAGATCCGCGACGTAGGCGGCGCGGTCATAGACCGCGCGTTCGTCGCGGATCCGTTGAGCGAGCAGCCGACGAATCCCGACGCGGATAAGAGCGTCCGGGACCAGATCTTTTTCGAGGAGCGTGTCGAGCATGGTCACTGTTACGCATGAAACGGGACGGCGGATGAACTTAAAACACCTAAGTGTTTGGCGCTGGAAGTGTGTGGGCCGCGGGCAGCCGCACTCATGGGAGAATTTCCTACGCCAGCACGGGAAAGACCCCAAGGAAAGGGTGGTAGATTTCGACCAACAAATGCCTTCCCGCCTAGCCGGCACGCCGGTTTCCTTCAACTCCCAGCATAGGATTTTTCATCATACCGGTCATCGCTGTTACTTGCGACGGTCTTCCGATTACCCCTACGGAAAACTCTCGGAGCGTCGACCGGCGCTAATCTTCCAATCCTCATTATATGGTCTCCCTGATTTCCCTGCAGAACCGTCTCGACAAGCGGCAGCTCGCCAACGCGCTCTCCAGTCTCCGCAAGGGTGATTTTTCGGTGCGTATGCCCGTGGGCATGACGGGACTCGACGGACAGATTGCCGACGAATTCAACGAGCTGGTCGCTATCAATCAACGACTCGTGGAAGAGCTCGAGCGCATCAGCCAGGGCGTAGGTAAGCAGGGACAAATCTCGCAGCGCGCGAGCATCGGCAAGGTGACGGGTGCGTGGCAGGATGCGGTGACGTCGGTCAATTCGTTGATCAACGATTTGGTGCATCCCACCTCTGAAATGGCGCGCGTGATCGGCGCGGTGGCGAAAGGCGACTTGTCGCAGAGCGTCGCGCTGGAGATCCAGGGCCGCCCACTCGAAGGCGAGTTTCTCCGCATCGCCCGCACGGTAAATACGATGGTGGATCAGCTCTCCTCCTTCGCCTCGGAAGTGACGCGCGTGGCGCGCGAGGTAGGCACCGAGGGCAAGCTCGGCGGCCAGGCGCAGGTGCCCGGCGTGGCCGGCACGTGGAAGGATTTGACGGACTCGGTGAACATGATGGCCGGTAACCTGACGGCCCAGGTGCGTAACATCGCGACTGTGACCACCGCCGTGGCCAACGGCGA
>JANPIT010000572.1:0-3360 GCA_031425115.1 Opitutaceae bacterium
TTGAAATCGCGCGTCGCGGTCTGGCCCGCGGCGATGGCGACCGCGGCGGTCTCGCTGACGAGCCCAGTGTAGAACACCTTGACGCTGGCAGTGCCGGCGGGGACGTCCGCAAAGCGAAATTGGCCGAGTGAATCGGTGAGCACTTCGCGGCTGGTGCCCTCGAGGGTGACGCGGGCGTTCTCGAGATACTCGCCTGTGCCAGTGTTGAGCACGCGGCCTTCGATGGAGCCGGTGGACTGCGCGTGTGCCGTGGCCACTGCACAGCCCAGGAAAAACAGGATGACGCGAAAATGGCGGAGCATAGTCATGGTGGGGAGGTAGTCGGACGGGGCCGCGCGAGCGGACGACAAGCGTGCCACGGAGACAAGCTCGCCTGCGCAGTCCTGCGCAAAAGCTGCACGATCGCGCATCGCGGTTTAGGAACGGTGCGTTCGTTTCCCGCCCGTCGGGCGAAGCCGCGTTCACATTATCCTTGGAAAACTCACCATGACAGCGTTGCAACATATCACACCGGTTGGACTCGTCGCCGCTACTCTGGGTCGTGGTCTTCCCCGCGCCTAACCCAACGTTCACCTGGGAAACTCCGCCGACTTTCCCAAGGTGACAGCAATTCAACTACCCCTCCATGAAATCCCCCCGCTTCAACCTCCAGACCGCCTGGCTCTCCGCGCTGTGTGTTCTCCTTTCGGCCTCCGCCTTGTCCGGACAAACCGCACCCGTCAGTCCCACCGCACCCATCGCGACGTCGGCCACGGAAAAAACCATCACGCTTGCCGCCTTCGAGGTCAGCACCGAACGCGACGTCGGCTACACCGCGTCGAGCGCGCTTGCCGGTGGCCGCATCGACACGCTATTGAAGGAAACGCCCTCTGCCATTACCGTCCTCACCGCTGAGTTTCTCGAGGACATCGCTGCGACGAGCTTTGGCTCCGCCGCCGAGTGGGCACCGAATTCCATCCCCGTCGGCGAAACGTCCACGACAGGTGATTACAACGTGAACATTCGCGGCGTCGGCAACAGCTTCCCCAGCCGGAACTATTTCCGCTGGTATGTCTCGAGCGACAACTACAACACCGAGCGGCTCGAGTTCGCCCGCGGCCCCAACTCCATCCTCTTCGGCGACGGCAATCCCGGTGGCATCAACACCACGTTTACCAAGCAGGCGCTCTTCGTGCCGCGCCGCAGCGTCCAGGTCCGCGCCGACAGCTTCGGCGGTTACCGCGCGAGCTTCGACTACAACATCCCCGCCGGACAGCGGTTGGCCGTCCGCGTTAACGCCATGACCGACCAGCTCAAGGGCTGGCGGGACTACGACGAGCCGACGCGCAACAGCGCCCATCTCGCCGCCACGCTCCGAGTCGCGAAAGAGACGCAGCTCCGCGGCGAGTATGAGCAGGGAAAATACCGCCGGTTCTCGTTCGCCCAGAGTTTCGCCGACCAAAGCGCCAATTGGAATCGCACCGCGACCTACAACGGCATCACCGCCCCGTCCACCACCGGCACCGGTGTCGCGCGCTTCAACACCGCTGTCGCCGACGATTATCTTGTCTACGATCCCAGCCAGGCCTCGCTCGGCATCGTCAACTGGCGCGGCTTCTTTCAAACCACCGGCACGGGTCTACGCATGTTACCCGAAGGCCGTCCGCAGGTCGCGCGCTTCCCCACACTTCCCAGCCGGGAATTCAGCCTGCAGCCGCCTGACGCGTATGTGGATACCACCTACCACAGCTGGACGTTCTACCTCGAGCATCGCTTTCAGGCCGGCATCATCGCCCAGCTCGCCTTCAACCACCAGGACCAGCATCGCATCGGCAACTTCCGCGTCTGGGACCAGCACCGGATCGACGTGAACACCGTCCTGCCCAGCGGCGCGCCCAATCCCAATTTCGGCAAGGCGTTTTCCGACGTCCAGCCGCAGCGCACCGTGCAGGAGAACACGCTCTCCGACTGGCGCCTCTCGCTCGCCTACAAAAAGCAGATCCGCTGGCTCCGCCAGAGCTTCAGCGTCTCCTCCGGTGTGCGCCACGACGAGTATACCCCCGTCACGTGGACGGCCGGCCGCGTGAACAACGCCAACGTCAACAGCCAGGCCGCCACAAATGTTATTCGCATCCGCCAATATTGGGACGCACCGCGCAACCCGCGCGGCTTCGACACGCTCAACTCCAACGGCAACGACGTCCGCTTCATTGAGACGGCTTCCTCCGATGAAGATCAGCGGCTTCAATACAACCAGATCGCCTCCGCCTCCACGCTGTTGAACGGCAAGCTCTCCGTTCTCCTCGGACATCGCTACGACACGCACCTCCGTAAACAGCAGCGCCGCGTCGCCGGGAATCCCGACGGTTCGTCGATCCTCGGCGCTACCGGCGGTCCCGGCACGCTCGATAAGAGCGACGTTAGCGTCGGCACCTCCTCCGCCGGCCTCGTCTTCTTCCCCGTGCCGTGGATCGGCGCCTACGCCAACTATTCCGAATCCTTCAACGCCCCCGGCAGCGGCGCTTCCAAACTCGACGGCTCCACCATTCCGCCGGCCTCCAACGACGGCATCGATCTCGGACTCAAGCTCGAGTTCTTCGGGGGCAAGCTCGCGGGCACCATCGGCTACTACAAGATGCAGCAGATCGAGCGCGCCCGCACCGGCGATGGCATGGGTGACATCAACGAAATCTGGAACGACCTCGGCCGCCCGCAGGATCAGATTCTCGCCTACCGCGACCTCGAGACATACAAGGGCACCGGATACGAGCTCGACCTTACCGCCAACCTCACCCGCTCGTGGCGGCTGATGTTGAATTACTCGCTCCCCAAGACCCAGCAGGCGGACATCGGACCCGGCCTCCGCGCCTACGTCGCCCAGCACCTGGCCACCTGGCAGGCCGGCGCCGCCAACCCCGCCATTCCCAACTTCGCCCGCGTGGCCACCAACATCGGCGACCTCAACCGGATCATCTCCGGCTACACCGAGGGCCGCACGCTCAACAACACCGTCGAGAAGATCGCGAATATCTACACCACTTACTCGTTCCGCGAAGGCCGGCTCAAAGGCTTCTCCCTCGGCGGCGGCGCCAATTATCGCGGCAAGCAGGTAATCGGCAATATCGCGAACCAGCCCTTCAACTACCTCCACGCCAATCCCTACACCCTCGTTTCAGCGCACACGAGCTACGACCTGCGCCTGGGCAAAAAAATCCGCACTCGTCTCCAACTCAACGTCTCCAACCTCCTCGATGAGCAGGACGTCGTTTATACGGCCTTCACGTCCAACGCGGCCGCGGGGGGCGACGTCCCCAACACGTTCCGCTATCAGACGCCGCGGAAATATTCGTTGAGTGCCACGCTCAACTTCTGAGCGCAGCC
>JANPIT010000573.1:0-6562 GCA_031425115.1 Opitutaceae bacterium
CACTCGCGCGCACCCGCGGAGTTGTAGGGGCGCAGGCTTGCTGCGCCCTTGCATTCGCTCACAGGAAAAGGCGCAGCAAGTCTGCGCCCCTACATTCCACTCCTGCATCGTTACGGCTGGCCCGAGCTGCCGACGGCCTGCGCCGCAGGGAGCGGCGTCAGGGCGACCCGAAAACCGACGTTGACGTGACCAAAGCCAACTTTGCTCCACGATCTAAATCCGGCGCGACACGTTCCCGCATTGCCATCGAAAGTTCCTCCGCGGATGAGGCGGAACTGCCCTACGTCAGCGCCGACCGGATCATTAACCCGCCCGCCGGGGTAGCTCGCCAACCAGTCCGAACACCATTCCCCCACATTACCGTGCATATCGTAGAGGCCCCAGGCGTTGGGCTGCTTCTGAGCGACGGGATGCGTCTGGCCGTTGCTATTGTCATGATGCCACGAAACCGCGTCGAGTGGGCCGTGATAGTGCCCCGTCGTGCCCGCGCGGCACGCATATTCCCACTGGGCTTCGGTTGGCAGAGCATACACGTAACCCGCGGGAAGCCGGCCCGCGGTGCGTTCGCGTTCAGTTAGCCGGTTGCAAAAAATCACGACCGTTTCCCAAGCCACCCGCTCAACCGGCCGATCCGATCCCTTGAAGTTGCTGGGAAGCGGAACGTGTTCGATGACCGCCTGCCATTGTTCCTGCGTGACTTCCGTCCGGCCCAGCCAATAGCCGCGCGTGAGTGTGACCAGCGTGTCGTCACCCGCCCCGTGGGTAGAGCTCATCAAGAACGTTCCGGGCACGATCCAAACCATCGCCATCGCCGGCGAGGTTACGACGAAATTTCGCCCAAGCTCGGGAACCTTCGACTCTCTCCTCGTCGCATCAGCCTTCGCGTTTTCCGCTGCGATGCCAGCCATCGAGACCACCGCGAGGCAGAGGAATGCATGCAAGGCAGCGCGAAGCATGGAATTGCTCTGGAGGGGAAAATTAACGTGCGCAACGCGGAGTTTCCCGTCGCGCGAGTCTTTCACTTTACCGGGTCCAATCGGCGCCCTACCGCGAGCTCTGCTCCACCTCCAGAAAAACAATCGCTAGGGGCCGGCCGGCACAAATAGTCGCCTCACTCGATGCGTCCGACTATCGTCCTCCTCTTCCGGCGACGGGCGCCTCGTCCGCGGCTGCGCTCATGGCTGCTGCTTTTCGCGCTTCCTTGGGCTGCGTCGGCTGCCCCCAACGAACTCGGCCATCCAATCCTGCGGGATTTCCCACCCGGTCGATCCAAGTTCCAGCATCTCTGTCCGAGCGTGGCACAGGACGCGCATGGTTTCATCTACATCTCGTCCGTGCCCTCAGCGTATGTCTACGATGGCGCGTCCTGGCGCGTGATCCGGCTGCCCACTGCGTCCGCGGGTATCCGTAAACTTGCGACCACGGCGGACGGCACGGTCTATATGGGCGGGGCCGGGGTGATCGGTTATCTCCGGGGGGCCGGCGAAACGGCCGAGCATGTCTCGCTCGCCGACCGCCTGCCGCCCTCGGCCCTCGGGTATGACGACATCTACGACGTGCTCGCCGTCGGCAACACCGTCTATTTCGCCGACGAAGAAAAAATTCTGATCTGGCGCAACAACGCCTTCACCGTCGTGCCCTGCGCGACGCCGCCCCAGTCCCGCGGGGCTCGTCTCCACCGGGTCAGGGACACCGTGTATGTCACAGCGCTCGAACACCCGCTCTACCGCCTCGTGCAGGACCGGCTCGAGCTTGTGGCCGATGATCCGATCTTTCGACAAAATCAAATCGTGACAGTCGAGACGGGGGCGGCAGGCGCCCTCGTCGTGCTCACCACCGAGCGGGGGTTTTTCCAACTCGCCGGCCAGCGCCTCGCACCGCTGCGGGTCGAGGCCAACCGCTGGCTGGACGGCAAATCCATCCTGGGCGCGCTGCGCCTGGCCGACCGCTCGCTCGTCGTGGCGTTTACTGCGGTGAGCGGGGACGGTGGCATGCGCTTCAGCGCGACCGGTGAGTATCAAGGACCCATCGATAATTCACTCGGGCTCTACGTGAAAACGCTGCGGGGATTTTTCTCCGATCGCGAAGGCGGGCTCTGGATCGGCACGGAGACGGGCGTGTTCCGCCTGGAGTGGCCGTCGCCGGTCACCATCTTCGACGCCGTGAACGGCCTGGGCGCGGGAGCCGTGACCGACGTCGCCCGTCACGACGGAGTGCTCTACGCCGCGACCACCGAGGGCGTCTTCCGGCTGGTGCCCGTCGACGCCACGGGACGGTGTGCGCGGTTCGAGCGCGTCTTCAGCAAGCCCGTCTATTCACTGCTTTCCCATCCGGCCGGCATGCTCGTGAGCGGCTACAACGAAATTTCGATCCAGTCCTCGTCTGGATTCGAGGTCGTCGCCGCGCTTCCGCCGGGCGGGGGCACCCTGCAGCAATCGCTCCGCGATCCGGATCGCGTATTGATCCACGCAGCGGGCAAGGTCCGATCGATCCGACACACTTCCGAGGGTTGGCAAGAGGCCACCCTCGACGACAGTTCCAACGAGGCGCCCGCGTCGACGGTCGACGCAGCTCAGGCCTACGCGCGTTCGCTGCCGCAGTTGGTGAAGACGACCGCAGGAACGATCACCCGGGTTCGCGAAGAGACCGACTCTGCGGGCAGCGTGCTCTGGGTCTGCGGGGCCAATGGACTCTTGCGCGTGGACATCGCGCGCGAGTTCTCTCCACCCGTGCCGTATGCCGTGCGTCTCCACTCGCCTGATACCCGAGAGGGCGACCAGCTGGCCCAAGGCCATAAACCGCTGGCGTTCACTTTCGTGGCGCCGCGCTACAAAATCGCCGACTCGGTCACCTACCAGACACGCCTGGTCGGTCTGGAGGAAGACTGGTCCGAGTGGTCCGACAAGCGGGAGCGCAGCTTCACGAGCCTTCCGCCCGCGCGTTATCGTTTCGAGGTGCGCGCCCGAGACGCCGATGGCCAGCTCAGTGTTCCTGCCACGCTCGCGTTTTCCGTGCTCGGCCCGTGGTGGCTTACGCCCGGGGCATTCTTCGCCTACGTGCTCACCGGCGTGGGCGTGATCGTCGTGTCAGTGCGCCTGGGCAACCGCGCGCTGCGCCAGCGGGCGACGCGCCTCGAGGCCATCATCACCCAGCGGACATCCGAGCTCGCTCAGAAAAATCTCGAGCTCACCCGCCTCCACCAACTCGAGTTCGACGAAAAAATCGCCGCCCGGCTCGCCGAGGAAAAAGCCCGCCTCGAGGTGCTCCGCTACCAGCTCAACCCGCATTTCCTCTTCAACACCCTCGCCTCGATCAGCTCCGCCCTGCCTTCGACGCAGTCCACCGCGCGCACCATGGTCGAGCGGCTCGCGAATTTCTGCCGGCTCACGCTGCACCGCACTGACGATCGCGATTGGACGACGCTGGGCGAGGAGATGAAGCTCCTGCGTGTCTACCTCGAGATCGAACAATCGCGCTGGGGCGATCTCCTCGACGTTTCCATCACCTGCGACCCCGCCCTCGACGGCGAGCGCCTGCCCCATTTCCTCCTGCTGCCTCTCGTGGAAAACGCGCTCAAATATGGCCGCGCCACCAGCCCCGACCGCGTCGGCCTGCGTCTCCGTGCTCGCCGCGAATCCGGCGGCACTTTGGTCCTCGAAGTTTCCAATACCGGCACCTGGATCGAACCCAGCGAAAAAAAGACCGTCTCCTCCCTCGGCATCGGTCTCGATAATCTCCGCGAGCGGCTCACGCGCTACTACCCGCGGATGCACGAGCTCACGCTCACGCCCGCCGACGGATGGGTCACGGTCGAGTTGCGGCTGACGCTGGCTTCCTGACTGGCGCGAGCGCGACGCGGAAACCCACGCCCGAGCCGGCATAGTTGATCAGGTAGGGGTAACGCATGCCCGGATGGCACTGGCCGGCCGAATTGTTCCAACCGCCGCCGCGCACCATCCGCATCAACGCCGCCGAGGGGCCGTCGTAGCCGATCAGCAGGTCCGTGACGTGCCCACCGGGGTAGCCGTGGAACCCGTCTAGGCACATCTCGTGCACGTTGCCGTGCATATCGTAAAATCCCCAGGCATTCGGCCGCTTTTGCGCGACGGGATGGGTTTGCTGGTCGCTGTTCAGCTCGAACCACGCGACCTCGCCCAACTCCGCCAGCGAGGGCGCTGGCCGGCCCGCACGGCACGCATATTCCCACTGCGCCTCGGTGGGCAGCGTGTAGTCGTAGTCCGGCGGCAGCCGCCCCGCCGCCCGCTCCCGCTCCGTCATCAGCCGGCAGAATTCCACGGCACTCAGCCACGTGATGCGCTCCGCCGGCCGGTCCGAACCGCGAAACTGACTCTGCGGCGGCAGATGCTCCATCACCGCCTGCACTTGCTCCTGCGTCACCTCCGTGCGTCCCAGCCAATAGCCCCGCGTGAGTGTCACCCGCGTATCGTCTTCGCTACCCTGCGGATTGCTCATCCAGACCTCGCCCGGCTCCACCCAGAGCATCGCGATCCCCGCCGTCTCGGTCGTGAAATTTTTTCCCGTTACCGCCCGCCGTTCGGCGATCACTGGCAGCCGGACCAGCGGGGTCGGGCTGGCTTTCTCGCTCCCGGCCTCGCCCGCTGCCTGCGCCGCCACCGCCAGCAATTGGCCGCGAAATGCCACTAATTCGGCGTGGTCGGGCGTCACTGCCAAACCGTGGTCGATGTTGCGCAACGCGTGATCGTAGCGCCCGCTCTGCGCCATTTCGCGCGCGTTGCGCAGGGTCTCCCTCACTCGCGCATCCTGCGCCGGCGTGTCCGCCCCACTGAGGACACACACGAAGGCGAGGATACGGTGAAACGTGTTCATCAAGGGGCACGGCAAGTGCGTCTGATAGGTAACCTTGCGCCAAGTCTGAAACACGCGAGGCTCGCCCGCCTTCACCCGCCATCGCCTCCATGTGCCGCTTCCGTTCCTTCCTCGCGGTTTCTCTGCTCGGCCTCGCCTTGGCCTGCGGCGCTCCCACCGCCGGCGGTGCCGCGGCGGATGAAATCGGCCGCCCCGTGCTCCGCCACTACACGCCCGGCGAGCACCTCCGCAGCCTCAACAGCCAGCGCGTTTTTCAGGACGCTACCGGCGTCGTTCTCTTTGCCAACGGCGCCAACGTCCTCCTCTTCGACGGTCTCCGCTGGGAACACGTTCGGACGCAGACCGAGTCACTCGGTATCCGGCAGTTCACCACCACGGACGATGGCACGATCTACGTCGCCGGCGGCCACGTGCTCGGCTCCCTCAGCGGCCGCGGCCTGGCCACCGGCTTCACCTCGCTCACCGAGCGTTTGCCCGCGGAAGCCCGCGATCTTGCCGAACTCCGCAGCGCGATCGCCCTCGGCTCCGTCGTCTATTTTTCCGACGCGGAGAAAATCCTCCGCTGGGACGGCGCCCGTTTCACCGTCATTCCCCACGCCTCGCCGCCCGAGGCCCACGGCGCGCGCCTCCACCGCGTCGGCACTGCGGTCTACGTCACCGCGCTCGGCCACCCGCTCGGCCGTGTCGCCGGCGAACGCGTCGAGCCCGTGGCCGATGATCCGCTCTTCCGCCACAATCAGATCATCGGCGTCGAGCCCGCTGCCGACGGCGCGCTTCTCATCCTCACCGCCGAGCGTGGCTTTTTCCAACTCAGCGCCGGCGGCGGCGTGACCTCGTTTCCGACCGAGATCAATCGCTGGCTGGCCGGCAAACGGGTTCACTGCGCCCGCCGCCTCGCCGACGGCTCGCGCGTCTTCGCCTTCTCCGCCGTGAGCGGCGACGGCGGCCTTCGCTTCGATCCGTCGGGCCGCTATGTCGGTCCCCTCGACACCACGATCGGTCTCATCGTGAAAACCGTGCGCGACTTTTTTCCTGACCGCGAGGGCGGCCTCTGGCTCGGCACGGAACAGGGGGCCGCGCGGCTGGAGTGGCCCTCGCCCGTCTCGATCTTCGATTCCGTCAACGGCCTCGGCCAGGGCGGCGTCACCGATGTCGCGCGCCGAGACGGCGTCCTCTATGCCGCGACCAGCGAAGGCTTCTTCCGCCTCGTGCCGGCCGACCCCACCGGCCGCGGCGCCCGCTTCGAACGCCTCCCCAACGCCCGCGGCCTCGCCGATCTTTTCAATCGCACCCCGTCCGCCCCGCCCGGGGAGGACGAGCTGGGCCGACTGCCCCACTTCGCCCGCGCTACCATCGGCCGTGTCTCGCGCGTGCATGTCGAAAACAGCCCCGACGGCCCCGTCCGCTGGTTTTGCGGCGCCAACGGACTCGCCCGCCTCGACGGCGACGCTCCGCCGCCGGCGGCCACCCCCTTTGCGATCGTCCTCACTGCGACCGGCGTCTCAGCCGGCGCGCATCTGCCTACGCGCCCTCCGCCCGTTGCCTTTCGTTACCACGCTCCGCGCCAACGTCCCACCAGCACCGTGAGCTACCAGACACGCCTGACCGGCCTCGAGGATGACTGGTCCGGCTGGTCCGGCCAACGCGAGCGCACGTTCACCAATCTCCCGTCGGGCCACTACCGTTTCGAAGTGCGCGCCCGCGATGCGGCCGG
>JANPIT010000574.1:0-1598 GCA_031425115.1 Opitutaceae bacterium
GAAGCAGGTGCGGGCGGAGTTTGCGCCCACCGCGACACCGACGACGGCGGTGTTGGTGAACGAGCGCGGGCAGCGCATGCCGGTGCGCGAGGTGCAACTGATGCTGAAGCGCTATCTCGCGCTCGCGGGCCTGCCGATGGACCTCACGCCACACAAGCTGCGACATTCCTACGCGACGCACCTCCTCAACGCGGGTGCGGACTTACGGCTTGTCCAAGAATTGTTGGGACACTCGCAGCTCGCGACGACGCAGCTCTACACGCACGTGAGCATGGCACGGCTGCGAGAGATTTATGCGAAGGCCCACCCGCGGGCGTGATCATAAGTGCAAAAGCGATTGAACTTTCCGGCCGGTAGGGCGAGGCGTCTCGCCGAGCTGTCGCGCTTTGCGCGTTCGAAAATCCTGTCACGTTCGTTGGCGTTCTGCGCGACGGCTCGGCGGGGACGCCTCGCCCTACCAGGTGTGCGGCGAGGCGCCGGCGCGACTCACCAGCTCAGTCGTTTCGCGGTGCCGTTGCCGGCGGAATCGTAAAGCGTGACTTCGAGCGAGGTCGCGTTGGACACGCGAGCGAGCGGCACCTCCAGCGTGAACGTCTCTTCGCGGCCATCGCGGACACCGTCGGCGGGTTGCTCGACGGTTTCGCGGACGTTGTTGTTGAAAATCACTTCGATGCCGTCGAGCAGCGAGAGCGCATCACGGCCGCGGACGGTCACGATGACGGAGGTGCCGGTGCGTTGCGCGGTCGCTTCGAGAAGTTCGGGGGCGCGGTGGTCGACGATCAAATCGTCAGTCTCGAAGGTCTGCGTGAGCCGTTCGGCGACGGGCCGTGGGGCGGTTTCCGTCGCGACGAGGCGCGTGAAATAAACGCCGTCGGGAAGGTGTTTCGTGTCGAATTGAGCGTAGCTGTCGCGCGTGGAGTTGACGACGTCGGTCCACGTCGTGTCACCGTCGCGCCGGATGGAAAATGTGCTGAGCAGTGGATCGCCGTCTGCATCGGCCAGCGTCCAGAGGATGACTTGGGTGCCGGGCGACGGGACAACCTGGCTGCTGAGAAACGCGCTGCGGCGCCGATCATCCTCCTTAGGCGCTTGCAGCAACTGGCTGAGGGAGACGACCGCAGCCGGTGTCGGCTCGGCGGCTGCGATGACGCCGAAGCCCGCGGTCAGCACGCGAAACTCCTGCAATTGAGGACGTCGATTTTGGGGCAGTCCAAAAAGCGTGGCGCGATCGATCTCGAAATTGCCCGCGGGCGGCGGCGTGGTCTCCGCGGCATCGGAAACTCGGATACGCAGCTTGTAGTAGCGACCGCGCAGGCCCTCGGCGCGCCAGCCGGCATCGGGGGCGGCGGTCAGCGCGGTCCACGGGCCCCAGCCTTCGACTTCGTCGGTGCCGTTGCTGGTGCGGATCTCCGGCGCGAGCTGGGCCTGGGCGACATTGCGCAGGCGATTGAAGCGCAACGCGCCGAGCTGCGAGTTGGTCGCGAGGTCGAGTCGGCGCGTCTCAGCTTCGCGCGCGCCGCCCGCGGTGAAATCGAGCAGGGCGACGCCCGGGGCGTTGTTGCGCAGGATAAGAAATTTATCCGGCGCGGCGGACGCGT
>JANPIT010000575.1:0-6205 GCA_031425115.1 Opitutaceae bacterium
CGTCGTCGCCGTGCGCCTCGAAGGCACCGCAGAGTGGCGCCTCCTCTCGCCCGGCGCGCGTCACGTCGCCTACACCGACGTCGCGTGGGCCGCCTACGAAGCCGAGCGCCGCACGCGGCTGGAGACCATCAACACCGCCGCGCGCGCCGCCCGCCGCGCCGCGTCCAAGAAATACTGGGACACTCGCCGCGACGCCGCGCGCGCCTGGCTCGCCGCCACGCCAGAGACCGACGTGCCCGCGTCGCCCGCCGGCCTACCCGAGCACAACGCCGTCGATCGCTTCCTCGGCGCCCGACTTTCGCAGGTGCAAGCCGAGTATGCGCCCGTTCAACAAAAGGGCGGCGTCGATTTCCACCGCGACATCAAACCGATCCTCGAGACCGCCTGCTTCAACTGCCACCAGGGCGCCAAAGTGAAAGGCGGCCTCCGCCTCGACCAACGCACTGCCGCGCTCCACGGCGGCGAGGGCGATGGCCCGGCCATTGTCCCCGGCAATCCTCACGCGAGCGCGCTCTTCCAGCGCATCACGAGCACGGACGACGATGACGTGATGCCCGCCAAGGGCGACCGCCTGAACCCCCGCGAGATCGCTCTCATCCGGCAGTGGATCGAGGAGGGCGCGGTCTGGCCGGAGTTCCCGGTGACCCATTTCACGCTCACGCCGCTGGCTGACGATCTGACGTTCCTCCGCCGCGTCACGCTCGACACCGTGGGCGTGGTGCCGAGCGAAGCGGAGATCGCGCTGTTCCGCGCCGACCGCTCGTCGCACCGCCGCACGCGCGTGATCGATCGCCTGCTGGCCGATCCGCGTTGGGCCGACCACGGCATGGGCTACTGGCTCGATGTGCTCGCGGAAAATCCGAATCTCATCAACCCCACGCTCAACAACACCGGCCCGTTCCGCTGGTGGCTGCACGAGTCACTGCTCGACAACAAACCCCTCGACCTCTTCGTCACCGAGCTCGTGCGCCTCGAAGGCAGCGAACGCTTCGGCGGCCCGGCCGGCTTCGGCGTCGCTTCGCAGAACGATGTGCCGTTCGCTGCCAAAGGCATCATCCTCAGCTCCGCGTTTCTCGGCATCGAAATGAAGTGCGCCCGTTGTCACGACGCTCCGACGCACGCGTCGAAGCAACAGGAACTTTTCCAACTCGCGGCGCTGCTACAAAAGAAGCCGCTCAAGGTGCCCGCGACGAGCAGCGTGCCACTCGATCACCTCCGCATCGGCGGTCGCGAACCGCTGATCCAGGTCACCCTCGAGCCCGGCACCAGTGTCGCGCCCGCGTGGCCCTTTGCCGCGTTCATCGACGAGGCGTCCGCGACCGCTCTCGCCGAGCGTCCCGATGATCCCCGCGATCGGCTCGCCGCACTCATCACCGCGCCGCAGAACGAGCGGTTCGCCCAGGTAATGGCAAATCGGATATGGGAGCGATTCATGGGTCGCGGCATCGTCGCCACCGTCGGCGACTGGGAAAAATCCACGCCCACGCACCCCGAGCTCCTTCGCTGGCTCGGCCGCGAACTCGTGCGTTCTGGCTACGATGCCAAGGCCCTCGCTCGCGTCATCCTCACCTCCCACGCGTATCAGCGCGCCGTCGATCCCGCCTTCACCGGCCCGAGTCCGCTCTACAACAGCCGTGTCGCGCGCCGCATCGGCGCTGAGCAACTAGTCGACTCGCTCTTTGCGGCCACGGGAAAACCGTTCGTCGTCGAGCCCGTGAACCTCGACGTCGACAGCGTGCGCACGACCGAGAACGCCCTCGACCTCGGCCGCGCCCGCCGCGCGTGGATGCTCGCCTCCACCTCGAACGAGCGCGACCGGCCCAGCTTGATGCTCCCGCGCATTCAAGCCGTCGCCGAAGTCATGGAAGTCTTCGGCTGGCGCGGTGCGCGCCCGGATCCCGCCCCCGGCATGCGCGACGTCGACGCGAATCTCCTCCAGCCCGCGCTCCTCGCCAACGGCACGATGATGACCTGGCTCACCCGGCTCAGTGACGATCACGGCCTCACGCAATTCGCCCTAGAGTCGCAGACGATCGAGCAATTCATCGATCGTCTCTTCCTCAAATTTTTCACGCGCTCCCCCACCGCCGACGAAATGCGCGTCTACTCCGCCGCGCTGCAGCCGGGGTTCGCGACGCGCATCGTCGCCACTACCGCCCCCGCGCCCGCGGCATCCGCGCCGCACCGGAAGTTCGTCGCCTGGTCAAACCACATGAAGAGCGAGGCGAACACGCTGCGTCTGGAAGAAGAGGCCTCCACCCGCCGCGGTGATCCGCCCACCGCCCGCCTGAACCCAGACTGGCGCCGGCGTTGCGAAGACGTAATCTGGGCCCTCCTCAACGCCCCAGAGTGGACGTATGTGCGATGAAAAACCGTTCGCCGCGGATTTCGCGGTTAGCGCGGATGATCCAATGTCTTCCTGTCTTTATCCGCGAAATCCGCGCAATCCGCGGTCAATAGAGTTTTAACTTCCACCCCATGAACCGCCGCACCTTCCTCTCCCACGCCGCTGCCGCCGCGGCTGCGTCGGCAATCCCGCCCGGGCTCCTCGCGAGCGATACTTCCCGCATCGTCTCGCACCCGAAGGGCAAGGCTGAGCACTGCATCTTCATTTGGCTCGGCGGCGGCATGTCGCAAATCGACACCTTCGACCCCAAGAAACGCGGCAACTCGAAGACGAAGCCGAGCGTTGCTGGCTCCGACTACGATCTCATCGACACCGCGGTCCCCGGGGTGCGCTACACCGAACATCTCGCTCAGACCGCCCGCCTTGCCGACCGCGTCACCGCCGTCCGCACCGTCAATCACAAGCTCGGGATCGAACACGCCCTCGCCACCAATTTCGTGCACACCGGCCGCCCGGTGAGCGGCAGCACGATCTACCCATCGATCGGCTCCGTGGTGGCCCACGAGCGCGGTCCACTCACCGATCGCGTGCCCGCTTACATGGTGATCGGCTACCCCAGCGTTAGCCGGGGCCCCGGGTTTCTCGGGGCGAAACACGGCTATATCTACTTGGTCGATACGGAGACCGGCCCCAGCGGCTTCTCCCCGCCCGAGGGTATCGACGCCGAGCGCGTCGCGGCGCGCCAAAAGCTCCTCGCCCCGCTTCAAGGCGGTGCCAGTCACGACTCCCTCCTGGCCGACTACGAGGAAGCCCAGCGTGCCGCGCTCCGTCTCGCCGGCCCCGGCTTCATGCGCAATTTCAAGCTCGCCGAGGAGCCGAGCTCGCTCCGGCAGCGCTACGGTGGCGAGTTCGGCCAGCGCTGCCTCCTTGCGCGCCGACTCGTCCAGGCCGGCGTCCGGTTCATCGAGGTGTCGCACAACCTCAATTTCATCAACGGTGCCGGCTGGGATACCCACAACGCCGGCCAGCTCAACCAGCATGTCCTCATCCAGGAACTGGATACAGCCGTCTCGGCCCTCATGACCGACCTCGAGGCGCAGGGCTTGCTCGACAAGACGCTCATCGCGATCGGCACGGAGTTCGGGCGCCCTGGCCAGTTCGACAGTGGCGGCGGTCGCGGCCATCAGTCGCAGGTCTTCTCGATGGTCCTCGCCGGCGGCGGGCTGAAGCATCGCGGGGCCTACGGCGTGACCGACTCCCTCTCGGGCAAGCCGATCGAGCAGCCCGTGTCCGTGCCGGATTTCCACGCGACCATTTACGCCGCCCTCGGCATCAACCCCTCGCGTGAACTTCTAAATTCCTCCCGCCCCGTCCCAATCACGGACGGCGGCAAGCCGATCGCTGCGCTGTTCGGTTGATTGCTCCGAAGGTGGAGCGGCTTGACCCCAAGCCGCTGGTTCGTGGAGCGTGCGGAAACGAAAGCGCGTTAGGGTCAACGCGCTCCACCTCCAAACCTCACTCGTGAAACTCCTGCCCCTGCGTTTCGCGTTCGCTGTGCTCCTCGCCCACGCCACCGCGCTGTGCGCCCAGGAACGCGTTCTCACTACGGCGCTCGAAGTCCGCTCCCTCACGCCGGCCGAGGCGGATCAAGGCATCGCCGTGCAGCTCCGCGGTGTCGTCGTCTTTATCGAGGGCCTCTCCGCCGTCTTTGTGCAGGACGAAACATCGACAACTTTCTTCCGCGTGCGCGCCCGCCCGCTGCCCACCATCGGCGACGAGATCGAGTTATCGGGAAAAACGCGCATGGGCCTTTATCAACCCGGCCTCGATTATTCGACCTATCGCGTCGTGGGCCGGCGCCCGCTTCCCGCCGGGATCCGCGCCAGTTACGACGACCTCTATTTCGGACGCTATCACTACCAACGCGTGATCGTCGAAGGCGTCGTGCGCTCCGTCGTCCCCTTCGAAAACGAGAAAAGCCTCATGACCTCGCGCTCGGGTCGCGCGTGATCGAGGTGCGGGTGGAGACTCCTCCGCCCGAGCGCTCGCTCGTCGACCACCGCGTCCGCGTCACCGGACTCGCCGCGGGCATGATTAACACCCCGCGCCGCCAGCTGGTGCAGCCCTCGATGCGGCTCATCGATTGGCGCGACGTCGAAGTCCTCGCCCCCGCCCCGCCAGCTTCGGATGCGCCTGCCGTCTCGGCGGAGGAGCTGCTCGCGTTTCGCGTCAGCGGTCTCGGCGAGCAACGCGTGCGGATCCAAGGCACCGTCTCGGCCGCAGTCGATCGTGAGCAGGCATTTCTGCAGCAGGAAACGCGCACGTTCGCCGTGCGCTTTGGACGGCCGACCACGGTCAACCCGGGCGACCTCGTCACCGTCGTCGGATTTCCGTCGATGGAACAATTCAGCGCGTCCGTCGTCGATGCCGAACTCATCGATCGCCAAGCCGGCGTCGCGCCTGCTCCCGTCGATGTGGGCACCCTTGACGAACTCTACGAGGGGCCGGGAGGACAACACGGTCGCTACGACGGCACGCTCGTGCGCGTCGAGGTCGCGTTGCGCGATGCGTTCAAGACCGAGGGCGGCGCCACGCTCCTCGTGCAAAGCGGCAAGCGCACGATCCAGGCGCGCGTGCCGGACGGCATCGCGCTGCCTCCCCTCGGCTCGGTTATACGGCTGACGGGTATTTGTTTGGTGGAGACAGCCGTCACTGGCGCCGGCTTCGCCAGCCGTCCCGGCCTGGTCAGCTTGCGCGCCACGTCGCCCGCGCATCTGGAAATTGTGCGCCGCCCGGGATGGTGGACGCCGCGCCGGCTCGCCACGCTGCTCGCCGTGCTCGTCGGCATCACGTTGCTGGCGAGCTTGTGGATCGCGGCCCTACGCCGCCAGGTCCGCCGCCAGACGACCGCGCTGCGCCATCGCATCGAGTCCCAAGCTGCCCTCGAAGAACGCCAACGCATCGCCCGTGAATTTCACGACACGCTCGAGCAGGAGCTGGCGGGCGTGAGCCTGCGACTCGATGCGCTGGCCACCCGCGAGATCGACGACAAGGGCCGGCAACTCGTGAGTGCTTCCCGCAATCTCGTTTCGCGCATTCAAGTCGAGACGCGCGACTTGATCGGCGACCTCCGTGATGCGACGGAGACCGCGGGGGACCTCGCGGCCGCACTCGCCGTCGTCGCCGCCCGCCAATCCGCCGACAGCGGCGCCACCGTGCGCGTCGAACCCAACGGAGCCATCCCCATCCTGCCGCCGGCCATCGTGCACGACCTGCGCATGGTGGCCCGGGAATCCGTTACCAACGCGATTAAACACGGCCGCGCCACCACCGTATCCATCCGGCTCGCACGCGCCGCAGCGCAGCTCACGCTCACCATCATCGACAATGGCAGCGGCTTCGACGCCACGACCGCGCAAGAGAGCAAGCGCGGGCACTTTGGCTGCGCGGGCATCCGCGAGCGTTGCCGGAAGATCGGCGCCGAAGTTGTCTGGCACAGCGCGCCGCACACAGGCACCACCGTGGAGGTCACCTTTCCACTGCCGACCGCCGTCGACGCACCGCTTTCGCCGTCCCGCCACGATTCCTAAAAATGGCCAACCCCACCCTCACCCTCCTCATCGTCGACGACCATTTCGTCGTGCGCAGCGGGCTCGCGGCCTCGGTCGAACTCGAGGACACGATCTCCGTCGTCGGTGAAGTGGAGCGCACGGAAGACGTCATCGCCGCTTATCGACGTCTGCGCCCGCGCGTTGTATTGATGGATTTGCAGCTCCCCAGCGCGGGCGGCATCGCGGCGACGGCGGAGTTGCGCGCGCACGACCCAAACGCCCGCGTCCTGATCTTCTCCACCTTCGC
>JANPIT010000576.1:0-15687 GCA_031425115.1 Opitutaceae bacterium
TGCTGCAGGCCCGCGCCGCCCGGGTGGCGCTCATCCGCCCCTGGCAGGCCGACCAACAGCTGGAATAAAAGCGGGCGAGTGCACATCTGGCGAGGGCTCCCCCTCAGAGGAGCGAAAAAATTCGGAACCGTTACCCGCTGCGACATGGGATATTTTCCGATCGCTCGGGCCCTCCCCTGGCTGCCACACCCGACTGCTGCACCCCTGCTCGCCTCTTGCGAACTACCGACGAGATCCTCTGACTATGATTCCCATGTCTTCCTCATCGGTGCGAACGGATACGCTGCGAGCGAACGCCCGATTGCGGCGCCTGCTCACCGAGGTGCTTGGTGCGCCCGAGGACGCCGTGACCGCTGTCGTCGCGCGGGCGGACCAATTGCTACCCCAATTTCGCGTCATTGTGTGGGAAGGCGATCCGGAGACTTTTCAGTTTACCTATGTCAGCCCTGCAACCGAAAAGGTGCTGGGTTATCCGACCAGTCGCTGGCTCCGTGAGCCTTCGTTCTGGACGGAGACAGTTGTGCATCCCGACGACCGCAACGCGGCAGTCACCTATTGCGCGCTTGCGACGGGTCGCGGGCTCGACCACGATTTCGCCTATCGCGCGCGGACGGCCGATGGTCGCATCATCATGCTCCACGACACCGTGCAAGTGATCAAGGGGCCACGCAAAATCGCGACCCGGCTCCGCGGTGTGATGATTGACGTAACACACCTGTCGGATGCCGATCCTGCTGACGACCGCGACGGCGTCCCGATCTAAAGCGAGGCCCGGCACTTCCTCGCTTCCGCCCTGCGGAAAAGGACGCCACCAGCCCGCTCATGATTTCGCTTCAAACAGCTGCACGACTCGCATCCCGCGGACGTCGATGAGTCCCTTGTCGGTGAGCCGCAATTCCGGGATGACGGAGAGCGGCAGCAGATTGAAACCCATGTAGGGCACCTTGCAGCCCAACTTGGTCCACGCGCGCTTGAGCGCGGTGGTCTCCTTGGCGACGACGGGAGCCCGCCGATCGGAGAGCAGACCCGCGATCGGCAGGGCGACGCTCGCGAGAACTTTGCCGCTGCGGACAGCGCAGACGCCGCCGTGCATTTTCTTCACGGTGGCGAGCGCCAGCTGCAGATCGGCCTCGTTGGTTCCGGCCAGCACGATGTTGTGTGCGTCGTGGCCCACGCTGCTTGCCACCGCGCCATCCTGCAGCCCGAAATCGCGCAACAACCCGTGACCGACCCCGCCGTTTTTGCCGTGACGCTCAATCACCGTGAGGAAACAGAGATCGTGGGCTGCGAACTGCTCCGCCCACGAGGCCGCGGGCGTCAGCCTGACGCGCTCGTGCGCGGTCACAATGCCGGGGGGCACGAACCGGATGACGTTCGCCGTGACTGGCATCTTGGGCAACGGCGGCGTCAACCGCGCCCTCGCGGGCAATTTCATCGTTCGGTAGGCCGCCGGGGGATACCGATACCGGCGCGAAAGCGCCCGCTCGAGCACCGGCGTGATCCTGCGCCGCTCCACGACAAGCTCGCCGCCATACCAGGTGTTCTGCACCTCCAGCGCATCGTTCAACAAAACGATGTCGGCGCGCCGCGCTGGCGCCAGCCCACCGAACTCCCCGTCCATCGCGTATCGGGTCGCCGGATGCAACGAGCCCAGACTCCACGCCGTTGTCGTGCTCAGCCCGGCCGCCACCGCCTGCCGCACCACCCAGTCCATCCCGAAAAGAAAGAGATCGTCCGCATCGCGATCATCGGTGCAAACGCACACGCGCTTCGGATTCGCGCCAAGTTCGGTCACCGCCTTGATCGCCTGCGGCAACGAGTGCCACGGCGTCTTTGGATTTCCGCCCCGGAGAAAAACCCACACGCCGTTTTCCAGAAAATCGTTCGCGATCTCCCGCTCGATCGCCTCATGCGTGTCGGTGATGCCGCTCGCCGCGCCCGCCGCCACAAACTCGCGGCCGTAAATATGGCCGCACACCGGTTTCCCCCGCTTGAGCGCCGCTGACAGAATCGCGTGGCTGCGCGCATCGCCCATCGCCACGGAAATGTAATCCATCTTCTCGCCGAGGGCCGCCGCCTCGGGCCAGCGATCGAAGATGCCGCCAATTTTCGCCGCGGTGAGATCGCCGCCCGCAGTCTCGAGCTTGGCGTTGGTCGCCGGCACCGTGCTGGGCACCGTCAGGAAAATCGAGAGCGGCGCCCGCCGGGCATCCTCGAGCATCCACTCGATGCCCGCCACGTCGCACACGTTGCCAATTTCGTGACTGTCGCAGAACACCGTCGTCGTGCCGTTGAGCAACGCCGGCTCGGCGAACGCGCATGCTGTCATCATACTGCTCTCGATGTGCACATGCGGATCGACGAGCCCCGGCGCGAGGATGCCGCCGCGCGCATCATACACCGTCGTCGCCCCGCCCTTGCCGCCGGGGTTCGCTTTTTTGAAAGCCCCGGCCGGTTTCACCACCGCGATGCGCCCGCCCTTGATCCATACTTCCCGGTCCCGGTGAACGCGCTCGGTGTAGGTCGACAGCAACCGTGCGCCGGTGATGACCAAATCCGGCGCCGCCCGCCCCATCGCCACTGCGGCGAGCGAACGCGTCATCGTGTGCAAGGGAGCGACGGAGAAACGAGTGAGCATGCCCGCAAATAAGCAGGCGCCGCGCCGGCCGGCGACGGGATTTTGCTCACCCCGAATTTGCCGCCGGTGACCCCGCCCCTCCCCGCCCTCAGGTTCCGTCGTAAATCCGCGCGAGATCCAGCATCAGCTTCTCCAGCTCCAGAAAATATTTATCCTCGTTCAGCTTCTCCTTCTTCTCGCGCAGCGCCGCGATTTGCTGCTCGAGCTGATCGCGCCGCGCCCGCGTCTCCGGCGTGAGCTGTTGCTCCGCTACACTACGGACGAGATGAAACTGGTGCGCGCGCAACCCATCGAGCGGCGCGCCGTCCTTTGCCCGCTTCGTCGCAATCACGCCGCGAAACCATTCCGCCGGCGTGCCCATTCCATCGCCCGTGTCGTCGATCAACGCATGCTCCGTCGCGAGCCGCCCTTCCGTCTTGTAGAAATCCGTCGTGCGGTGAGACGCGCTGAGATACGATTCGAGCAGCGAGATCTGGCCATCCTTGTCGAGGTCGCTCTTGGGGTCGCCCACCGCCTCGGCGAGAAACTTGCCGAAGCGCGCGTAATTCTGCTCGTTGCCGCTCCGGGTGGCGCTGACCACCACGCGTTTCGGCCCCGTCAACTTGGCGAGGAAGGGCGCGCTCGATGAAGTCGTGTCGATGACTGCCAGCGGGCGTTGAAACGGCTTGAGCCAATCCGACAAATCCGCGGCCGACAGATCGGGACCTTTTAAATTCAACTTGGCTTCCTTGCCATCGAAGGTGCCGTGGCCCACGAGAACAATCCAAAGTTCGCCGGGGCCTGTCTTGAGTTCGGCTTCGAGCGCCGATTTCACGCGCTCGCGATCCGTCTCGGATCCATCAATCGCGATGTGCTTCGCTCCGGCCTGCGTGCTCACTTTCGCCCACGCTTCGAGCTGCAGGGAAATATCCGGCGCGAACTCCGCCTCACCCGGCGCACCTGCGATCACCAACACGGTTGCCCGATCGTTCGCTTCCTCCTTGGTCGGCGATGAGGCAGGCGTTGCCGCCATCGCAGCCGTCACGCAGCCCAAAATCAGCAGCAGCGTTTTCATGGCATTCCTTTCCAGCGGCGCAGGCCCCATTCGGCCAACAGACAGGCCAGCGCGAAAGCAAACATGAGCGGCGTATGCCACGCTGGATACGACCACGTCTCCATCACCGGCGCCCGCAGCTCTGGCAACTTGCTCACAAACTCGCTCAATTCCGCCATCGGCACGACTTGGCCTCCCGTCTTCCGGGCGATGTCCTCGAGCAGTGCCATATTGGGCACCAACGAACGAAACTCTTCCGCCGCAAGATCGGTGCTCCAGCCCGCTTCGCCCCGTCCCAGATCGGCACCGGCAGGATTCTTTACCGTGGCGGTTGCGCGGTAGCCGCCCGTCTGGCGCGGCACATACGTGACTTGATAAAGCCCGGGCTCAGTGAGCCCCGGCTCTGCCTCCAGTTTAATCGTGGTCGCCCCGGCGCCACTGGTGCCTTCGAACACCACCGGCTCCACTTCGACCGTCACCGTCGCGTCGTCGACCGGCAAAAACTTTTCGTCGCGCACCCGCACTTGGATGCGGATGGTGCCATTTGCATCAGCCGCAATCGGCTCGGCCGTAGTCTGCACTTTCGCCGGCACGTCCGCGATCAGCCAGCGGACCAACTGGCGCCACGCGCGATCCATGTCCGCGTGGGCCGCCGCATCTTTCAAACCCCAGCGCCAGATATCACCGACCATGAGGGCTGCCGTCCGGCCCCGGCCGAAGCGCTGCACCGCGAGGGCCGGCAATTCGCCGCCTTTTTCGTCGCGCACCGTCGCAATGACGCTCGCGCCGGGCTTGATGCCCCGCACGCGATTAATCACCTCGAAGGGCTTCATCGCGTCGATGCGCGAACGCTCGTCCGCTTCGTTGTCGCGCAGCCGGGCCCACGCTTGAAGCCAGCCTTCCCGCGCGAGCTGAAAACTCACTTTACCGGGCGGCTCCGCCGAAACGTCCTCGTTATCCAGATACACCGGCAGCATGTCGCCCACCGGCGTCCGTTGATATTTGCCTTCCCGGAAGCATTCCATGCCTCCGAGCATCAGGAAGCCGCCGCCACGCTCAGACACAAATTTCTGGAGCAGCTGCGCCTGGTCGGGCGAAAAGAACTCAGCCTCCAGGTCGTCGACAATCACCGCGTGATAGCCAAAGAGCTCCTCGGGCGTGCGCGGGAAACCCGCGCGCAGCTCGACTTCGTCGCGCGTGTTCAGCCGGACCAACACCGGCTGATCGTAGCGCTGCACTTCATCGGGCGACTGATCGCCGAAGCCGCGGAAGAGCGGATTGCTCGTCTCGCCAGCGCGGCCCCGAAAATCGAACTTGGGTTCGCGTTTCGCCACGCGAATCAACCCGACCAACTGCACCTGCTCATCGATCTGCACCGCGCGATTGAGAAACTTGAACTCCCAGTTCGGACGCCCGGAAACGTAGAGCACGCGAAAGGGCCCCTGCCCGCGGTCCACCGCGAACACGCGCGAATTGTTTGCCAGCGTCGCCTCCTCGGAAGCGGGCACACCGGGCGCAGCGACCGCGGGCGTGTTGGGCGGCGGCATTTCGGCCGGCGTGCTGACGCGAACCTGGTAGAACGAAAGTCCCGGCAACTCCGGCTTGAGCTGATAGCGGAACGCCAGCGACTCGCCGTCCGCGCGCGCATCTGCCTGTTGCTCCTGCACGGTCTTGCCGTTGCGATCGACCAGCCGGGCAATGATCGGACGGCCCTTGTAGCCCGCCGTCGAGACGTCCGCCTGCAGCGTCACGGGCGCGTCCTCGAACGAAGTCTGACTCACGGACACCTGCTGCACCGCGATATCGCGCACCGCGTCTCGCTTGCCGATCACCACAGGATAAATTGGCGGCAATCCCCGCAGGTCGGGCACGGCGCCACCGGGCAGATCCGTCGCATTGCCGTCGGACAGCAACAACACGCCCGCGAGCGGCCGGCCTTGGAAACGGTCACCCAGAGTCTTCAAAGTGGAGCCGAGCGCGGTCGCGCGACCGTCAAACTTCAGCTCCGAAAAATCCTTCGTGGCCTGCAGCCGCGTATCAAAAAGGTAACGACGCACATCGAACGTCGCCGCGAGAGTCGATTGCCACGTCGACGCCTGTGGATCCAGCAGGGCGCGCAACGCGTCGCCGCGGCTCTTCGGATCGTTGCGATCGTGGATTTGCAGACCTTGGCTGTTATCCGCGACCACCGCGAAAAGGTTGGCGCCGGGCCGGGCCCGTTGCCCCAGCCAGAGCGGCTCCAGCAAGCACAGCGCGAGAGCGGTGATCCCCAGCGCTTTCAAGCCGAGGCATACCCAGCGCAGTGGATGTCCCGCCGAAGCGCGGTAGCTCCAGATCAAGACCAACGCTGCCAGCACCGCCGTGACGACCACCGGCCAGAGCCAGTTCCAGCCGGAAAAAGTAAGCGAGGTGGGCATGCTTTAGGAAACACCCCGCTGCCGACGCCACGGTCCCGTGAAATCCCAACCACGCACGTTCAAAACGGTGCGCGGCAGGATTGAATCAGACTGAACATCGTAAGCTGCTGGGCGCTTGGAGCTTGGCATTTGGTTCTTAAGCGCAGCGGTCATTTGTCCTTCCCGAGTTCCTCGTAATAGCGCCGCACGGACTCAGCGAAGCGGTTGGGCACGGGATCGCGATCGATCGGCGCCAGCGAGTCCTTCGAATCCCGGCGCGCGAGCTCCTCCGCGAGACGACTGCGAACTTCGACCAGCGGTTTTAATATCTGCAGCTCCACGACCGTCCAATCCGGCTTCTTCGAATCCTGGCGGAAATCGCGCCGCGCCAGCCGCGCGCGCTCGCGCGCTTCTGCGATCGCATTGCGCAACTCGGGCGTCTCCACGAGCTCCTCGACGTCACGAAGGCGCTCGTTCCAACGAGCGAAATCCTCGCCCGTAAGGGGCGCGGCATTACGCACGCCACCGAACCGGGCACCCTCGCCCACGCGATTGGTTTCAAAACCTCCGTTCAGAAGATCATCGACACCCATGCCCCGCGCGCCGTCGCGGGATCCACCCCGCTCCGCGCCTGGACGATTTCCACCGGCCATGCGGCCCTCGCGCTCGCCTGCGCGCCGCGCACGTTCGGCCTCGATTGCACTGCGCATGCGCTCTTCGGGCGTGCCACGTTGCTGCGAATCACCGGAGGGATCGTTGCCTTGGTTGTTTGCGAGCTGGCCGCCACCACCTTGACCGCCTCCACCCTGGCCTTGCTGGCCCTGACCCTCTTGGCCTTCCTGGCCTTGACCCTGGCCCTCGCCGGGTTGTTGACCGCCTTGGCCCTGCTGGCCTTGGCCCGACTTACCCTGCTTGCCACCCTGACCTTGCTTGCCGCCCTTTTGGTCATTGCTCGCGACCTGTTTCGAGCGGTCGCCTTGTTTACCGGGCTGATCGCCGCGACCGCCTTGGCCCGGCTCGCCAGGTTGCTGACCCTCGCCACCGGGTTGCTGACCCTCCTGTCCGGGCTCGCCGGGTTGGCCACTTTGTCCGGGCTGCCCGGGTTGCCCCGGCTGCTGATTCCCGGCTTGGCGTCCATCACGCTCGCCCGGCTGTTGTCCGGCTTGCTCGCCGGCTTGCGCGATCTCGCGCTTCAGCTGGTCGGTCAATTGATCCAATTCGGAACGTGCGAGCTTCAGTTGCTCCGCATCGTCGCCCAGCACGCTCTCGGCGGCGCGCTCGACGCCGCGTTTCAGTTCGTCGATTTCGCCACGCGCCCGCTGGCCTGCTTGGCGCGCCTGCGGGAGATAACCTTCACGCAACATCTCGCGCGTCACATCGAGTGCCTTGCCGCCACCCTCGCGTTCCGCAGTTTTCTGCATGCGATCGTAGAGATCACGCGTCATTCGGCCGCTGTTGAGTAACTCGTCGCGCGCCTGCTTCACCGCCGTGGCGTCATCCTGACTGACTTTGCGAATGCTGTCGTAGAGCTGCCGGGAGATTAACGGCTCCGTATTCTCCGCTTGCTCAGAAATCTGGGTCGCGCGCTCCACGAGCTTGTTCATGCGCTCCTTCTGATTTTCCAACTTGTCGAGCGTCTCCTTGCGATCGTCCGAGTCGCTCAGCGATTTGCGCTGCTGCGGCTGTTTGCCGGCTGCGAGTTGATCAATCTTTTGGGAAAGCTCTTCCTGCTGCTTGGAAATATCCCGCGCCTCGCTGCGCATTTCGCGCAGATCCTCGGCGAACTGGCTCGAGTTCGTTTTGCGCATTTCATCGCGCATTTCCTGAAGTTGACGCTGGGCGCGCGTCCCAGAGGCCAGCGCCTGCGAAACTGAACCGTCGGCCGCGGCGTCGGCCGCCTTCTGGATATCCTCGCGGGTCTGATCGAGCTGCTGACGCTGTTGCGACATGCTCGATTGGTTTTCCGCTCGGTCCATCCGCTGGCGCATTTCGTCGGCGTCCGCGAGCATCTGGCGTTGCTCTTCTTCAAGCCGCTTGAGCCGGCGTTTGATCTCCTCTTTTTGATCCTCGTTTTTTGCCTCCTGCAGTGACGCCTGCAGCTCTTTCAACCGCTCATTGATATCGTTCTGCCGCCGCGCCAGTTCCTGCAAGCGGTTCATCACCGCAAGTTGCTCGGTGCGCTCCTTGTTTTGCGGCGCCTTCGCCTGCCGCTGCGTCTCGTAGCGATTCTCTGCCTGTTTCAAATCAAGTTGATCGATCTGGCGCTGATTCCCCTGACCGCCACCGCCGCCGCCGCCCTTGCTGTTGCGACGGGTCACCTGCGTCTCGCGCGCCTGCAGTTTCAAGAGCGATTGATACGCCGCCTGCTCGGCGGGCAACGCCTGTGCGAGGGGCCCGGGATTCTTCGCCGCGTCCTTCAGCTTCTCGATGGCCTTTTCCATTTCCTGAGTGACGGACTTCCACTGCGCCTGCTGGCGCGGCGCGCGCGCTTCTTCAGCGGCTTCCGACGCCTGAGCGAGCGCCTGTTCCTGCGACTCGAGCACGACCTTGGCGTCGTCCGCATACTTCGGCTTCGCGCCTTCGCGCTGCAGCTTCCACGTCGCGTTGATGATTTGTTTTTGTAGCTCGGTGAGCTTGCGGGCCTGGTTGCCCTGCTGCCCTTGTCCCGGCTCGCCCGACTCCATGTTTTGGCTCTCGCGGAAAATCTCATCGAACGGCCGAATCTCGGCGAAATACAGATCGCCGTTCGTGCGGCGCGGCTTTCCGTCCGGCCCGATGTCGTCCGCCCAGACATACCACGACACGAGGTCGTCCGGCTTCGCCCCGAGTTCTTCGAGTTTCAATAGGTGAGCAAAGCTACGCTTTTCCTTCGCGGTGCCGTCCTTGCCCAGCTCGAGGAATTTCGGTTCCGAGCCTGCCAAGGTAAAGGCAATGCCGTAAGCGGGCGTGCCAAAATCATCCCACACCGTCCCGTCGAACGGCACTTCCTCTAGCGCGGAGGGGCGCACATCGCCGCGGGGTGCCGCCAGCCGAATCTCCGGCGGCCGATTCGGCTGCACGTCGATGACGAAAGTAGACGCGACCTTGTTGGCCCGCCCGTCGACGTCCACGAGCTGCAATTCGTAGGTCTGATTTTTTTCGGGCACGTGGCCCGCCAGCGTCGCGACCGCTTTGTCGGCCGAGACCGTCAGCGGAATCGTCGTCTTCTTGTCGCGCGAAACGAACTGCGCGGACTTCACCGGCTTGTTCAACTGCAGCGCAAAATCCAACTTCGTGCCTTCGACCGCACTTACTCGACGGGTATCCTCGATGTGCTTCGGGGTGAGCTTCGTGTAATCAGGAAACTTGAGATCGACATCGGAACGCACGAGCCGCGGATGCTCGAACACCGTGACCTTGAATTCCCGCGTGCGCTCACCGCGATACTCGAGATGGTAAACAAAATCCTTCGCCACTTCCGTCACGCTTCCCCCAAACACGGGGTCCGCGAGGCTCTTCACCAGCGGCACCGTGCGGGCCGTGGCGCCACTCTCGCGCACCACGAGGCTGACATTGGGCGGCAACGCTCCACCGAACTTCGCAAGCACCACCAGGCTGTCGCCCTTCTCGATACTGGTGTCGCCCGGATTCACCGACACGCCGTCAGCTCCAACCCAGCGAGGCGTCTCGCCGAGAATTTTCGTCACGCGAAGATTCGCCAGGGCAAAACCAAACAGCACGAGCGCGACGAGGTGCACCGCGTGGACCGCGACCAGTCGGCTGGCCGGCACCGTGTCTCGCCAATCCTGCTGCTGACTCTTCGCCGTCGCTTCCTGCAGCACGCGATGCTGGAGGTAACCGGGCTCCTGTTTGCTATCGAGCTGCTGCTGGATGGCCGTGAGCAGCACGCCGTTCAGTTCCGGATGCTTGTCCTCAATCTTCCGTGCAACCCAGCGCAGGTCGGGCGTCTTCAGGAAATGGAGCAGCAGCAATGCGGTCGCAGCCCCCGCGGCGAGGGCGAGGATCAGCGGCAGCGTCAGCGGCGACACCTGGCCAAACGAACGCTGTATCCACCATACACCCACGGTAATGAGCGCCGCGGCCGCCCAGCACGCCGCCAGCTTGCGCCAGAAGGCGAGCCACTGATAACGACGCGCCACCCGCTGCAACCGGACCTTCAGGAAATCATCGTTCATGTCGCCGCCTCCTCAGTTTGCATTGTAGAGCGACGCGCGGTCCAACCCGCGAGCGCCGACTCCACCAGTAATACGGCGAGGGTCGCCGCGATAAACCATCGCCAGAGTTTTTGCCGGCCTTCCGCTTCGAGGCCCTGCAGAATTGTTTTGTTCTCCACCGGCGCCGTCGCGTCGGTCTTGCCGCGCGCCACCGGCACGCCGAGCTGTTCGAGCTCATCGGCGCCAAGTGGCGTGGTGCGACTCTCGTTCGCGTCGAGATTCACCGCGAAACGCTGCGCCCGCACTCCGCCTGCCAGCTCATAAATCCCAGGCCGCTCCGTCTGCGCAAAACTCGCCACGCCCGCCGCCAGCGGCTCGTTCGCCCCGCCGGGCAACCGGATCGTCGCCGCGGCGATCTCAGGCGGCAGCGTCACGCTGTCGCCCACCGCAAACTGGGTCCCCAGATTCGAAACGCCGCCGGCCTGCTCCAGCAGCGACCACAAGAGCGGCACGAATTTCGACGAAACGGCAAGCTGGCTGTCTTCCGGGTGCCAGCCACTCGCCAGCAGATACACGCGACCTTTCCCGACCGGCAGCTCGACCAGCGCAGGATCTCCCGTGTCGAACTTGGCCACGACCCGCAGCCCGGGAACAGTCGTCGGGTCGAGCCGGCGGAATTTCCAGAAATGGATTTTCGTAAAATCACTGTAGCGCGGATCGGCGAAGGGCGCGAACAGCGGATGCTGGAAATCGATGTCGGCGAACATCGCGTAATTGGTCGGCCGCGCTTCATCGAGCCGCACGCCGGGTGCACCCAGCAGCGCGCCGACCGTGGCGTTCATCGCCGCATCTGCCGTCTTCGGCACCAGCACCACCGTCTTGCCTGCGGTCACTTCATCGCGCAGCGCTGCCGCCGTCTCGGGCGAGATCACGTCAGAGATAAAGATGATATTCGCCGCCTTTACGTCGGTCGGCAGCAGCGGCACCGCCGGCGAGGCTGCGACGACCTGCACGGCTACGCGCGGCGTCTCCGAAAAAGCACGACCCAGGAAAAACAGCGGCTGCTTCGTATCCCCGGCCCCATCACGTCCGATCCACAACGCGGTCGAGCGCTGCTGCGCCGGCGGGATGAAAAAGACGGTGTTGTCGAAATCTTCGTCGTCGCCCCGCAGTGAAATCTGCTCGAGCCCCGTGACGCCTTTCGGCACCGGCACGGAAAAAACGCGGCTCTGGCCCGGCGGCACGTAAGCGTCGAGCGGCGTGCCGATGAACTCCGACGCCGCGATGCCTGCCGCTCCGGCTCCCGCCGCGCGCGTCCAGCCGAGCTTGAATTGCTCGCGCGTCGATTCAGTCGCGTTGGTCACGCGGACGCGCACCGGCGCATCGACCGCGCGGTTCGAGTCAGGGCCATCGGCGACGAGTTGCGCTCCGGCGTTGGTCACGTTGCGCGCCTTCACGGCGTCCACCACGAGTTCCACCCCCTTGGGCCACTCATAAGCCTGCAACGCATCGAGCCGGCTGCCCGCCTGCAGATCGGTCACGAGGACGATTTGCCGTGGTCCCGGCGCCGCCTTGCCCTCTTCGTTTTCACCGAGGGCCTCGGCCGCCGTCACGAGCGCGTTGCCCAGATGCGTGCCTGACCAACCTGGCGTGATTCCGCCCACGCGCCCCACGGCAAAAGCCACGCGATCCGCGGGCGGCGTGCGGTTCCAGTCTTCGAAGGACACGAGCGCCTTGGCCTGTTTGTCGAATGGAAAGATCGCGACGTGGTCCGCCGGGCCGACGCGGCGGAGAATTTCCTCCACCTTCGTCCGCGCCGCCGCCCAGACGCCATCGCGCCGCATGCTTGCGCTGATGTCGAGCAGCACGACGATCCGCCTCGGCTGCGCCACCGTTGGATCGTCGATCGGCGTCTGCCGCAAGAACGGCCGCGCAAAACCCAGGGCGAGCAAAGCCAGCGCCGCACACCGCAAAATCAGCAGCAAGATATGCTCGAGCCGGTGACGTTTCGATAGCCGTGGCGGGCTCGGCTGCAGGAACATCAACGAGCTGAACCGCCGGTTCTCGCGCGTCGTGCGCCGCACCAAGTGATAGAGAATCGGCCCGGCGAGCGCGAGTCCACCGAGCAGGAAGAACGGCGTGAGGAAACTCATGAGCGGCCGCCTCCCGCATTTCCACTTGCGCGCCGGAATTGCCGACCGCGCCGCATGCGTTGCTGCAAGAACTCAAACAAGCCGAGCTCGAGCGGCTGGGCGGTCGTGAGCTGCTGGTAGCTGACGCCAAGTTTGCGGCAAATCGCCTGCAGAGCTTCACCGTGCGCCTGAAATTTCTTCATGTAGCCCGCACGCGCGACGGCGGGATCGATGTAGACGCGCTTCGTTGACTCGACGTCTTCGAACAACGCCGCCGCTTCGATCCCGAGATCCAGCTCAGCAGGATCTACGATATGGAAGACCGACAGTTCGTGCCCGCTCGCCGTGAGCGCGGTGAGGTTGCGCTCCAGTCGGTCGATCGGCGCGAGGAAATCCGAGATCAGCGCCACTAGTCCGCGTTTTCGAATCAGCGACGTGATGCGTTCCAGCGGGGCTTCGAGATTAGTGCCTTTGCCGTTCGTCGGCCGCTCCAGCGCGAGCATGATTTGGCGGAGATGGCCCATGCGATGCCGCGCGGGCAGGAACTCCCGCACTTGATCGTCAAAGGTCAACAGCCCCACCGCGTCACCTTGCAGATAGAGAAAATACGCGAGCGTCGCCGCCAGCGTCCCCGCGTAGGTCGCCTTGGTGTAACCCTTCGAGCCGTAGTCCATCGAGCGACTCATGTCGGCGAGCAGATGCACGCGCAGGTTCGTCTCGTCCTCGTATTTCTTGATGAAATAGCGGTCGGTGCGCGCGAAGACGCGCCAGTCGAGGTAGCGCGGATCGTCGCCCGGCGTGTATTGCCGATACTCGGTAAACTCGACCGAGAATCCGTGATACGGGCTGCGATGAATGCCGCTCCAAAATCCCTCCACGACCGCGCGCGCCCGCAGCTCCAGGCTGCGAATCGTCATCAACGCTTGTGGGTCGATGAGCTTCGCCGACGCGAGCGCGGGCGTGGTGGCGGTGGCGGACATGCGGCAGTTTCCGTCGAGTGGCTCAGCTCGACTTCAGCGGGACTTTCACGGCCGCGAGCAGCCGCTTGATCACCTCGTCGATCTTGATGCCTTCGGCCTCCGCGCGATAATTGAGCAACACCCGGTGGCGCAGCGCGGGCACGGCCAGCGCCTGGATGTCTTCGATGGTCACGTGGGCGCGGCCGCGGAGCAGCGCACGCGCTTTGGCCCCGAGCACGAGAAACTGTCCTGCGCGCGTGCCCGCACCCCAACTCACCCATTCGTTGACGAAGGCCGGCGTATTCGGTTGCTGGGGACGCGAGGCCGACGCGAGTTGCACGGCATAGCGCACCATCTCCTCGGCCACCGGCACCTTGCGGACCAGTTCGTGGAAACGCAGCACGTCCTCACCGGAAAACAGCGCCTCGATCGCCGCTGGCCGCCCGGCGGTGGTCTGCATGACGACTTTCACCTCATCCGCCTCGGGGAGGTAGTCCATCATCACATTGAACATAAAACGATCGAGCTGCGCCTCGGGCAGCGGGTAAGTGCCTTCCATCTCGATCGGGTTCTGCGTCGCCAGCACGAAAAACGGTTCTTCCAGCGGGTGGCGCACGCCCGACGCGGTCACTTGATGCTCCTGCATCGCCTCGAGCAGCGAGGCCTGCGTCTTGGGCGGCGTGCGGTTGATTTCGTCCGCGAGAATCATGTTCGCGAACACCGGTCCGCGCACGAACGCCAGGCGACGGCGACCGTCGCCATCATCCTGCAGGATTTCGGTGCCGGTGATATCCGCGGGCATCAAATCGGGCGTGAATTGAATGCGCTGAAACTTCAGGTGGAACACCTGCGCGATCGATTTCACGAGTAGCGTTTTCGCCAAGCCCGGGGCGCCCGTGATCAAGCAGTGGCCGCCCGCGAGCAGTGCGATCATGATCTGCTCGATGACGTCGCGTTGGCCCACGATCACCTTGGCCAACTCGGCCTCGATCCTCGCTCGCCCTTCAACAAGACGCTCGGCGATCTCGCGCTCGGCAGCATAGCCGTTCGCGGGCGTCACAGGCGGAAGGGGTGGCGGGGCAGTTTCGACGGGGATGCTCATGAAAATTGGAGAAAGGGACTACGGGATGACTGGACTACGGGACTACCTGGGAGACCGGCCAACGCGGGCGCAAAGGAGCACCGGCCTGCGCGATGATCTCGCGGCCTCCGCCCCGTCGTCCGGTCGTCCCGTTGTCCCGTTTCATCAGTGCGTCATCAGGTAAAAGATAAGATTCACCCCAATTGGATACGAGACCCGCTCGGAGAAAACCTGGAAGTAGTCCGCATGCTCACCCTCGCGCTCCCAGCCATCGGGGATGTCGCTGTTGTGAAACGCGATCACCATGATGTGCCCGCGGTCATCGAGCAAAGCGCGCACCGACATTTTTTCCCAGCCCTTGCCACGATCAATCTGGATGGGCTTCGAGTTCGGGTTGTCCCAGCTGTGCTCGCGATTCCAGAACTGCATCGTCGGCACCTGCCAGCGCTGCATCGGGCCTTTCAAATCAAACACACAATGGAAAAGTGGATGATCATCCTTCAGCTCGGTCCACTCACGCTCCGGCAGCACCTTCTTCATCGCCGAAGCAAAGCCCGCCCACTCGGTGTTATTCCAAAAATCAATGATCGCGAGCACGCCGCCCGCGAGCAGGTATTTGCGCAACCCGGCGACCTCCGGCTCCCGCAAGACGATGTAGCCCGGATGCTCCATGAAGAGAAATGGGTGATCGTGCAGCTCCGGGTCGCTCAGCTTCATCACCTTTCCGTTGGGATCGGTGCGAATGGAGGTCATCTGCTGCAACCGATACGACAGATTCAAATCGGCGTCGGGAAAATCGACCCACCACCCTAGGCGGCGGCCGTAGCCGTAGCCCGGATCCGTGTTTGGCCCTACTTTGAAAATCGCCCGGGCAAACGTGAACACGTCCTTTTCAAAACCGCGCGGGTTGCTCCACTCCGGCGTGCCGGTGCTGTGCGACGCAACTTCCCGCGCCGTCTTCACCTGATCCTCGTCGATGACGCCGCTCCCTTCCGTGCGGACCAGCGATCCGCCCAAATCGTTTTCGTTCGCAAAACCGGCCCAGCGATTGGGCGGCTGCTGCGCGGCACAGAGGCTAACCGAAATACCCAACGCCAGCCCTCGCGCCCACATCGTCCCCCGTCTCAGCATGCCAGGAAAATTAATCATCGTTCGGATCGACACGTCAGGAGCAGCCTCAGTGCGTCATCGCGTAGAAAACGACATTTATGCCCAAAGGATAGGCGATCTTTTCGGAAAAAGTTTTAAAGTAGTATTCGTATTCCCCCTCTCGCTCCCAACCGTCGCCATTGTC
>JANPIT010000577.1:0-8818 GCA_031425115.1 Opitutaceae bacterium
TCTCGCCGCACTCGTCGGCACGCTCGACGGTCCGGCGGACGTGCGGGTGCAGGCCGTGGTGGCCGCGAGCGCACCGACTGATCTCACGCTTTATCCCGGCGGTAATGTTCTCCCGCGCTTCCTCGGCGGCACGTTCGCCGAAATTCCCGAGGTGTTTCGGCAGGCGTCACCGGTCACGCATGTGAGCGCCGATGATCCCCCTTTCTTTCTTTATCATGGGACCGAGGATAAAACGGTCTATCCCGAGCACTCGAAACGGTTCAAGGCCGCGCTCGATCGGGTGGGAGTGCGCAGTGAGCTGCGTTGGCTCGAGGGGCGCGGGCACGCCACCGTGTTGATATCGGGCAGGGCGGCCGAGGATGCGGCGATCGACTTTCTGGATACGACGCTGCGCTGACCATTCCGGGAACGACCGAGCGGTAACCCAATCTCCGAACCACAAATCGGGTGAACCACGGATTTCACGGATAACACGGATGGAAGCCAAATTCCGCAGTTGAAACGCGGAGATCGCGGAGGACGCGGAGGAGAAAGAGAGAGAATCCAATACTCAAAAGGCTCACCTGCCGAGTGCATGGGCTCGGCGCGAAAAGGATAGGTTTTCTCCTCTGCGCACTCCGCGTCCTCCGCGTTTCAACTCCGTAAACAAAAAACTCGTCACGCCGGGTAGCGTGACGAGTTCTCGAGAAAAACAGCGCGCAGCGGTGGACGCTGCGTTTGCTATTAATCGAGGAAGTAAACTTCCAGCAGCACGTCGCCCGTCTCGGTCGCGGTGCCGCCCCGGATCTGCGCGGTGTAGGCGCCGGGTTCGAGCATCATGATAATGGCGGAGTCACGACTACCGGCGGTGAGGCCGAAAGCACCGACGCGGGTGAAGGCCGCCGGGAGGGTGGCATCGACATTGGCGCCGGAGCCGAAGTCGTCATTGGCACCGACCTGAGTCGCACCACGGAAGAGCGTGATCGACGGATTGGTGAGAGCATTGGTCACACCGAACTGGGTCAGACCAGGACCGATGGCACGCACGAGCACCCGACGCGGACCAGAGCCGCCGATAACGAAACCGGTGGTGGCGGTGCCGGCTGCAGCGAGTGTGGTCCGAGTGGATACGTTCACCAACGGTGACGTAAACGCGACGGAGACGATCGTGAAGGTGCCGCGTTGGGTGGCACCGCCGGTGTAGTTGGCGACAAACGTGCCCGCGCTCGAGCTCGTGAACGTCATGTCCACGGTCACGGCCGGATTCGTGCCATTCGCGCCTTCCGTCACCCGGCCGGTATTCGCGCCGGTCTTGGTGTAGGTGAAGGGCACGCCATTGGTCAGCCCACCGTCGCTGGTCAGGGTGTAGTCGACGCCGTTGGAAGCGAACAGCGTGCTGAAGGTGCCGTTGCCACTCGCGCCGCCGGTGGCGCTGGTGATCGTGCCATTAAAAATGGCGCTGCTGAGGTTGGTGGGCGCGAGGTCGTTCGACTGGGCCCGTGCGACCACGGCGCAGAAGGCGGCCAGGAGGAAAAATTTGAGAGATTTCATGTGACGAAAAATGGGTTCGTTTTTAAAAGGATGCTACGAGGTGATTCGTCGTTCAGCGGAGCGCTCCGTTGAGCCCGTTGGGGAAGAAGCCGCCGCCGGAGGCGTTGGCCGCAAGGTAGACGATGTTGAGGACCTGCCGCGGTGTGCGGCTGAAGGCGATACTGTTGGAGTCGGTCGGAACGAGGTTGGCGTTTCCGTTCGTGATCACGCCCTGGTCCAGGTCATCCGGCCCGTCGACGGCGTCGCGGAGATCGGAGATCGCCTGTGCGGCCTGATGAGCGGTCGCACCGGCCTGATAGAGCAGGGTGCGCACGGTGCCAGCGTGGTAGGCCTCGACGGCGAGAATACCCGCGGCGGCCTCGAGGAACGTCTTGTTGCTGATCAGGGGCGCGCCGCCCTTGTAAGCGGTGACACCGACGTCTTCGAAGATGAAGGCACCGAGGAGGAAATTGGTCTCGTTGGCAAACGGATCGAAGCCGGCGCCGAGACCGGCGGCCTGGGCGGCAGCGGCAAAGCTCTCGCGCAGGTTGATGGCGGGGCGGGCGGCCGGCTGCGGGCCGGCGCCAGTAATGGCCGCGCGGAGGAACGCGACGTGGGCGCGCTCATCGGCCGCGATCTCGGCCGCGTATTGGCGGACGGCCGCGTTCGTGAAAGTAACCTGGGGGTTGGTCTTCACCGTGGTGGTGCCGGCGGTGCCGGAACCGGTGACGCCGATGCCGAACGACTCGATGCCGCGACCGTCGACCGCGTAGCTGTAGTATTCAGCTTCCAGATACTCAAGGTTGAGCGCGAAGTTGAGGACGGCGAGATCCGTATCGGAGGCGCGCGCTGACTCGGCGAAGCCGGCCATGGCGCGATTTTGGAGCAGGCCGAGCGAGCCTAGGCCGAGGGCGCCCATGCCCATTTTCTTGAGGACGGAACGACGCGTCTGACGCGCGGCGAGATGTGACTGGACGGCTTCTCCGAGGGGAACATTGGGTGACATGATACAGGTTGGTTTTGACGGGTTCTATGTTTCGTGACGTCGGCTGGAAATTCGCAGAGCGAGTTGGGAACGAGTTCACCCCGGCCAAAAAAGGTCGGTGTGGGCGCTCCGAGACCGATGTTGGGCGCGTTGGTGCGCGTGGAAATTTCTGTATCATGCAGAGTTATCTGCATCCGTTCGCACGGGCTGCGCGTAGCGGCCGCATTTGTCCCCCTCTTCCCCGACTCAGTGTCAGGTAGAGCCCGACGTGGAGTGGGGCTCAGCGGCAATCTCCGCCGAAGATTCTGACGATACGCGCAGGACTGGTGCGCGCGATCCGCGCGGTCACCGCGCTTGCAACCAGCCGCGATCCGTAGCCATGCGCACCAGATCGACGCGACTCCGCAGCCCCAGTTTTTCCATGGAGCGGGCTCGATAGGTTTCGACTGTCTTCACACTGATGGCCAAATCGCCGGCCACTTCTCTATTGGTGTATCCCTGCGCGATGAGGCGCATCACCGCATCTTCCCGCACACTCAAGACCGGCGCCGTCTGTGCGGTTGCGGTCTGCGGGTGGGTGAATGGATTCATCAGCAGGCCCGCGATGCGTGGATCGACGTAGAGCCCGCCGGTGGACACCGCGCGGATGGCTTGAATGAGTTCGCCCTTGCCCGCGCGCTTCAACACGTAGCCGGTCGCGCCTGCCTCCAGCAATTCGCGGAGGTAGCTTTTGTCTTCGTGCACGGTGAGAGCGAGGATCCTGACGGTCGGGGCCGCGGCCTTGATGCGCCGCGTCGCTTGGGCGCCGCTTAATTCCGGCATCGAGACATCCATCACCACCAAATCGGGTGCAAGCGCGATGGCCTCTTCCACGGTGTCGCGGCCATTGGCGCATTCGCCGATGACCTCCATATCCGGCTCGGCGTTGATCAATGCCTTCATGCCCTCCCGCAGGACGGCGTGATCATCGGCCAGCAGCACTTTGAGTTTCGCGGCCATCACGTGCGATGGCCGGAAAATTCGTGGGCGTGATCGTGGGTGGCCGATTCTCCCTGGGACAACGGAATGCGAACAAACACCGCGGTGCCGCGGCCGGGCATCGACTCGATCTTGACCGTGCCGTCCACGAGGGAGGCGCGCTCGTGCATGCCGGGGAGGCCGAGGCGTTGATGTTTTTCACTTTGCGCGAGCGCAGTGAGATCGAAGCCCACGCCGTCATCCTCGACGATGGCGGACGCGTGATCGGTGCGGATTTCAATCAGGACGGAAACGCGGCGGGCCTGCGCGTGTTTCAGCACGTTGGTCAGGGCTTCCTGGATGATGCGATAGAGGGTGGTCTCAATCGGCGGAGGCAGCCGGGCAGGGCTGGCCGGCGTCTGGTGCAATTCCACCGGCACACCCGAGCGGTGCGACCACTGATCCACGTAGTGCTCGAGAGCGCGGGTCAGGCCCAGATCGTCGAGGGCAGTGGGGCGAAGCTCGAGGGCGAGATCGTGGATTTGCTTGCCGATATTTTCAGTAATGGCTTCGAGGCGGCCGACCGACTCGTCGGCGCGGACGTCGAGGGAGCCATCGCGCAGAGCCTGGAGGCCCACGTGCAGAGCGGTGAGATCCTGGCCAACATCATCGTGCAGTTCCCGCGAGATGCGACGACGTTCATCCTCCTGCGCCGTGCAGAGTTTTTGTTGCAAGGTAAGCCTCGCGCGTTCGTCAGAGATGCGCTCTTGAATGTGGGCGCGGAGTTGCTCGTTGCTGCTCGCGAGTTCGGCGGTGCGGAGAGTGACGCGCGATTCGAGCTCGGCCGCGAGTGCGCGATATCGCTCCTCGCTGGCGGTGAGCGCTTCTTCCGCGCGTTTGCGCTCGGTGATTTCCCGGGAAACGCTGAGCAGCTCGCGGGGGTTGCCCTCCGGGTCGCAGATGGCCGTTACCGTGACATCCCACCATTTGGGCGTGCCGGCGAGCGTGGGACAGAAGCCGTGAAAACGGCCCACCTCTCCGCGGCGGGCTGCATCCAGCGCGGCCGAGGCGGCGCGTTGCGTGGATTCGTCGGGCCAAAAGGTGATCCAGTCGTTATCCAGCAGCTGCCCGAAATCAGTTACCTCCATCGCGCAAAGACCATTCGCGCTCATCCACTTTATCCGACCTTCGAGGCTGAGGACCTTGAGACAGTCGGCCGATGCGCCCACGATACCGTGCAGGAACGCTTCTTTCTGCGCATGGGCGGCGAGCGTGACGCGGTGTTCGATGGCGATGGCGGCGGTCTTCGCCAAGAGGGCGACGATCTCGCGCTCGGCCGGCGTCGGAGCGCGGCAGGTTCGGAAGTAGGTGCCGAACGTGCCCAGAACTTTACCTGACGCCGAGCGGATGGGCAGGGACCAGGCAGCGCGGAGATTGAGACCGAGCGGGAGCGCTTTGAACTCGGCCCAGTTGGGATCACTGGCGATGTCGACCGTCACCACGATCTCATTACGTGACGCGGCCGCATGGCACGTTCCGATATCGGGCCCGATCACGCTGCCATCGATCGCGCGATTGTAATTCTCAGGGAGGCTGGGCGCGGCGCCGTGGCGCAGATGCTTGCCGTCGGAATCGAGCAGCTGGATCGTGGCGACTCCTTCACCGGCGAGATCGGCCTCCACGGCCTCCACCAACGCGGTAAAGACCGCGGGGAGTGGCTCGCGTCGCGCGAAGAGATGGAGCGCGCGATTCTGTGCGGCGAAAAGCGCCAGGGATGGCGGCGGCCGCGCGCCCTCGCGGGGAATCGCGAGCGGTGGGGGCGCGGTGGGCACGTGGAGCAGCATGGCGGGTGAGGGGGGCGCTAGGACCGTGGA
This sequence comes from Opitutaceae bacterium, assembly GCA_031425115.1. Lineage (GTDB taxonomy): Bacteria > Verrucomicrobiota > Verrucomicrobiia > Opitutales > Opitutaceae > ER46. The sequence continues at coordinate 5,326 of JANPIT010000577.1, forward strand.
CATGGGACAGGCGCTCGGGTGCGGCGGATCGACCTTACGCGGGCGATCGGAGCGCGGAAGGAAAAGGTTTTCTGATTGTGGCATCGGAGATTTGCTGGACGGCGTCAGTAAAGCGCGCCGTGCGCAGAGTTTGAAAAACGCCGTGGGCTCCGTTCCGCTCAGGGAGTGAAGACACCGTCCATCGCGATTGTCGGTGCCGGTGCCATCGGCAGCTACTATGGGGCGCGACTGGCGCTGGCGGGGGCCGACGTGCGGTTTTTGCTGCGCAGTGATCTCGCGCACGTGCGCACGCACGGGCTGACGTTGCGCGAACGAGAGACGACGCGTCGGCTCGCGCGGGTCGCGGCGTTCGGCAGCACGATGGAAATTGGGCCGGTGGATCTCGCGATCATCGCGCTCAAAACCACGGCGAATGCCACGCTCGCGACGCTGCTGCCGCCGCTCCTCAGGCCCGACACCACGGTGCTCACGCTCCAGAACGGTCTCGGCAACGAGGAAGCGATCGCGGGCATCGTCGGTGCGGCGCGCGTGTGTGGTGGGTTGTGTTATATCGGCGTCACGCGCGAGGCACCGGGCGAGATCGTCGGTTACCACACCCCGGGGCGACTGACGCTCGGGGAATTTCAGCGTCCGGCGTCGGAGCGGGTGCGCGCGATCGGAGAACTGTTTGCCGGCGTCGGCGTGAGTGTGCGCGTGGTGGACGACCTCGCAGAAGCGCGCTGGCAGAAACTCATCTGGAACGTGCCCTTCAATGGGCTCGCCATCGCGCGCGGCGGAATCGCGACCGACCGCATCCTCGCGACTCCGGCGATCGCCGCGGAGGTGCGGCCGTTGATGGACGAAATCGCGACGGTGGCGCGGCATTTCGGCTACACGGTGCCGGAGGAATTTATTCAGGCGCAGATCGACGTAACGCCGACGATGGGGGCGTATCAGCCCTCGAGCCTCGTCGATTTTCTCGCCGGTCGCGAAGTGGAAGTGGAGGCGATTTGGGGTGAGCCGTTGCGGCGAGCGCAGGCGGCCGGAGTCGCCGTGCCGCGCCTCGCCGCCTTGCATGCCGAGCTGATACGGCTGACGGGCCGTTAGCCGATCATTCGGAGCGGCAGAAAGGGAGGCATGGCGTCACAGAGAGCACAGAGCTTCGACACAGAGTTCACCGAGTAGGAACCGACGAAATAATTTCTCTGCGCTTCGACCGATTCCAATGATGGGAGGGATGGACCGCGCACCTCGTGGTCTCCTGCTTCCTCTGTGTCGGAGCTCTGTGTCCTCTGTGACCATGCTTTGCGCGCAGCCGGGAGCGCCTCCCCTTCGGAGCCACTAACACTTTCGTGCGCGTGGCGTTTTGCGGCTGGCGACCGCCGGAAACTTGGCGTTGGGTGAGGGACCTCGCCGGCTTCGGGCTCGAAGTCGGATTTCTCCCCACCCCGCCGCCAGTCCCCGCCTTGCGATGAAGACGTCTCCCTGCGCTCTGCTTTTCCTTGGACTCTGCAGTGCGCACGCGGTGGCGGCGGCCCCGGTGGCGCGCTGGGATTTTAACGAAGAGGACGTGTCGCGCGCGATCGCGGTGGGAGGCGTGCATCGCGACGTGCCGGGCCCGCGGCCCCCGACGTATCCGGATTTTGAAGCCAACAATACCGCGATCCGACTCGATGGTGCCGGCGCGCACCTCGCGCTCGCGGATCCCGGGGCGACGAGTGCATTCGATTTCACGAATGGCGATGCGATCACGCTGGAGGCGTGGGTGCAGATCGAGGGCGCGCCGCAGGCCAACGCGAATATTTACGTGATCGGCAAGGGGCGGACGGGAGCGCCGGGATTTGCGGCCGATAACCAGAACTGGGCGCTGCGACTGCGCACCACGGGCGGGCAATTCGGCGTGAGTTTCCTCTTTGCCACGCCGCGCGTAGCCGGGGCGAAGTCCGATGCGCACTGGCATCGCTGGACGACGCGCGCCGGGATCGCGCCGAACAGCGGCTGGCATCACATCGCGATCACTTACGAGTTCGGCAATCCGAACAGCGTGCGCGGTTGGATCGACGGCGTGAGTTCGCCGGGCGCGTGGGATATGGGTGGCGGCTCGGTGGAAGCGCCGGTCGTGGATGACGACGCCGTGTGGATTGGTTCCTCCATGAAGGGCAGTGCGTCCTCCAGTTTCCGCGGCAGTCTCGACGGCGTCGCCGTTCACCGCGAAATCGTGCGCGACGGGGAGCTGAAGAGTCGTTTCCGGCGGACTGGCGGGCCGATTGCGGCGCAGGCGGCGCCGAGCGTCATGCCTGCGCTGGGACCGATCCCGGCGGGGCGCGTGGTGGCGACATTTCATGAGGGCATGCCGGCGCACGAGCGGTGGTTGAACGAGGGCGAGAAGCTTCCGGCGGCAACATTGCGCTGGAGTGGGCAGGATTTTCTGCTGCCGCGGCTGCCGTTGCGCTACGACGATTGGGGCATTCGGGCCTCGTGGAAGGCGCCGGTGCTGGCGCGCCTGGCGGCCGATGTGGCTTTGCCCGTGGGCACCCATCGCGTCGTGCTGCGCGCGCGCGGGCTCACCCGCCTGTGGTTCGACGGCGCACTCGTGGTAAGCACGAAGCCGCACCGCGGAGATTCGGGCGGCTACGATCCTGTGCTACCGGTGCCGGCGCCGCCACTGCCCGGGCTGCGCCCCGTCGCCTTTGGCCTGCAGGAAGTGGTCGGCGAAATCGTCGTTAAAACCGCCGGCCCGGCACGGGTCGTGATGGAGAGTCTCGTCGGGGGACGACGCTACCGGCCCGAGCCGGGAGAGCTGACCGTCGCCGTGCAGACGCCAGACGGACGCTCCTTCACGGTGCTGCAACCTGCGAGTGTCGAGGTCGAACCCGTCGCGCTGACGGACACCGCGGTGAGCGCGAGTCTTTCACGCATCGAAGGCGCACTGACGGCTTTCGACGACCAAACTCGACGCGAGGCCGCGGCGACTCAGGCGGCCTTCTGGCAGAAACGGCGCGACGTCGCGCACGCCTGGACGCAGCAGGTCGCGGTGCCGGCAGTGCCCGGGGGTGCGCCGCACCCGGTGGATGCGTTTCTCGGCGCAAAAATTCATCAGGCGGTGGCAGACGCGGCGAAAACTCCGGCGGCGGATGCGAAGCACTTTCATGAGCAAGTGCTGCCGATCTTGCGCGACGGCTGTTTTCGCTGTCACGGGGAGAAGGAGAAGGGTGGCTTGAAACTCAACACGCGCGCGGCTGCCCTCGCCGGCGGTGAATCGAAACGGCCGGCGATCGTCCCGGGCGATGCCGCCAAGAGCGAGTTGCTCGCGCGGATTCGACATCACGATGACGAGGAGCGGATGCCGCCCAAGGGCGACCCACTCACGCCTGAGCAGATCGCACGGCTCGAAGCGTGGATCAATGCCGGCGCGGCGTGGCCGGCGGCCCCGCTTTCGCCGGAAACGGTGGCGGTGGCGCCGACCCTCAACGACGCCGCGTTTCTGCGTAGGGTTTATTTCGATACCGTGGGC
>JANPIT010000578.1:0-4530 GCA_031425115.1 Opitutaceae bacterium
AAGACGCAGTAAGCGAAGTTCGTTTCTGAATACAAAAAGGGCGAGTCACACGACTCGCCCTTTTTATTTTTGATGCACGAAGCCAGGGCCCCAGGAACAATCCAATGCGAAGTTAATTCAGAAGCCAGAAAGCCAGGAATCGGAAGAGCGGAACTTCCCATTCTGAAGCCCGAATTCTTGGTTTCCTGGCTTCTGAATTCTCTCCTGCCTTCGCCCTGGTTCGTTCCTGGCGTCCTGGTTTCCTGCTTCAACTCCTCTTCCCCACGCTGCTTAGCTTTCCCACTCTCAGTCGAGTTTCTGCACGCGCAGGTTTCGGAACGCGACTTCCTTGCCGAACAGCTCCTTGTTCTTCGTCGAGTGCACCTGCAGCGCGAAGAACCCACGCTTGATTCGCACGTCCTCGCCTTGGTCGACATAGTCCGCGAGCAGATGGCCGTTCAGCCAGGTCTTGATGCGATTCCCCCGCGCCTCGACGCGCATCGTATTCCAGACGCCTGGTTTGAAATGATCACCGTGCTCCTTGTTGAACGCCTCCTTCGGCGCTCCGTTGTTCGCCGGCGGCACAAACCAGCCTCGCCGCCCTTCCTCGTATAATCCACCGGTGAGCGCGCGCGGCGTCGGATCGATTTCGAACTGATAGCCGTAAACGCGTTTGATCTTCACGCCATCGGGCTCCGCGCTGCGAAACTGGACCCCCGAGTTGATGCCTGCAGCCGCTTTGAACTCCGCCTCGAAAACGAAATCACCGAACTCCGCTTCGGTGCGGAGGAACGAGTTCACCGGCACGCCCTCGGTCACGATACCGATGATCGCCCCGTCGCGAACTTCATACTTCGACTCGCCCTGGACTTGTTTCCAACCGCTGAGCGACTTGCCATCGAACAGCGAAGTCCACTTGGGGTCCGCCGCATGAACGAGGCCCGCGCCAAGCGCGAGAATGAGGACGAGTAAAGACGTGCGAAGGGGCAGTGAGCGCATAGGCCGTCACCCTCGGTCGCTCAACGACTGAGGGCAATGTCGGATCCGGCCGGTTCGAAGGTGCGGCGCGATAACTTCACCGCGCATGGCGTTTGTGTATCGCCAGCGAGTTCTCATCGGGATCCTGGATGATCGCCAACCGGCACATGCCGCTATCCATCGGCTCGATCAGAAACGTCACCTTCGCTTCTCGCAGCGCGTTCATCGCAGCATCGAAATCCTCCACTTCGAGCGCGACCGACGGGCCATCCGGCGAGGGTTTCCATTTGTCGTCGGACATGTTGGAAATCGCGAGCGTCGAGGCCCCGATGTCGTATTCGATCCAGTGCTTTCCTTCGTGTTCAAACTGCGTGGTGGGCAGGAGGCCCAGCACACCTTGGTAGAACGCGCGAGCGCGAGCCACGTCGGTGATCGGATAGCCGGTGAAGGCGATGGCATTGATGCGGATCATGGCGGATGCGGCGGTGGCTTTCATGACGTAGCCTCCAAGAGGACTGCCTCGGTCGGAATTGTCGCCGTCGAGGCGTAGACTACAAACGCCGACGAGATTGACCGCAGGTAGCGCGTGCGACGCCGGACCGTCACCGCCGGAGTGGGTCGGGCCAGCGCCGTGCGGCGCGGCTGAGGACGAGCGGGCGCGAGCGGAACTGAACGGGAAGTGGTATTCACGCGCCAACCCTACCACGCGGGCGTGACAGCGTTATGTCAGGAGAGAAGCATCCGCATAACGTTGCGCCGTTTTCTCCGCCCCAGCGCGCACCCGTTCGCGCAGTTCCAGCGGCGCGATCGCCTCAGCCCGCGCGCCAAACGACAGGAGCCACTGCGCCATCCACTCGAGCGACCACGTCGTGAACGAAAACTCCGCACCGCCGTCGTGTCGTGATTCCTCGACGAGCGTGGCGTAGCTTTCCCGGCGCGCGCGCTCCTGCACCTCCTCGGCGAACCACACGCGAACCGGCAGCATGGCCGAGCGCGCCTCGCACTCTTCGAGATGTTCGCGCAGTGAAAAATCGGTGCGCACCGGAAACAGTTCGTCGAGCACCACCAGCGTGCGGATACGATCCACGCGGAAATGCCGCACATCAGCTCGCAGCCGGCACCACGCCACCAGATGCCATGTGCCGCCGTAGCACACCACGCCGAGGGGCTCGACATCGCGCGCCGACTCGGCGCGCTCACGCCCCCGATACGTCACCCGCAGCACGCGCCGTTGCGCCACGCCGCGCTGCACCGCCAGGAGCCACGGCTGCGCATCTGGATCCGCCGTGGGGCGGCACGGGCCTGACCGACCCACGATCACCGTCTGGCGCGCGAGCCGCTCGACATGCTCTTGTCGGTCGCGGGGCAGCACCGCGCGCAACTTGTCGAGCGCCGCATCCATCGGCGCGCACAGCGAAGCATCGGTGAACTTGCGCACCATCTCCGCGCCCACGAACAGCGCCGCAGCCTCGTCCGCCGTCAACATCACCGGCGGCAAATGATAGCTCCGCACGAGACTGTAGCCTACGCCCGCCTCGCCGGTGATCGGCACGCCCGCTTCCCCCAACGCGGCGACATCGCGATAAATCGTCCGCACGCTCACCTCGAAATGCGACGCCATGTCTTCCGCGCGCACCAGCCTCCGGCCTTGGAGGTGCATCACCATCGCGACGAGCCGGTCCGTGCGGTTCATAAGCGAACTGAGCGTAGAAACCAGCTTCGCGGCGACGAGATTTTTCCTCCTGACACACCGTTGTCATGGCGCTGTGTCACACTCCACCTTTCCACCATCCTATGACTACGTCCGAACCCGTCCGTCGCTGCTGGGCCCGCCTACCCCTCGACATCGCCTACCACGACGCCGAATGGGGCGTGCCGCTGCACGACGACCGCTCACTTTTTGAATTACTCACGCTCGAGGGCGCGCAGGCCGGACTGAGCTGGTCGATCGTGCTCGCGAAACGGGAGACCTACCGTCGCGCCTTCGATGGCTTCGACGTGGAAAAAATCTCCCGCTACAACGCCCGCAAGGTCGCGTCGCTCCTCGCCGATCCCGGCATCGTGCGCAATCGCCTGAAAGTCGCCGCCACCATCGCCAACGCGAAGGCGTTCCTCGCCGTGCGCGCAGAGTTCGGGAGTTTCGATCGTTATCTCTGGCAGTTCGTGCCGAAGGGCCGCCCGATCGTAAACCGCCGGCGCTCGCTCGCCGAGCTGCCCACGCGTTCCGCCGAGAGCGACGCGCTGAGCAAAGACCTGCTCAAGCGCGGCTTCAAATTCGTCGGCACCACGATCTGCTACGCCTTCATGCAGGCCAGCGGGATGATCAACGATCACTTGGTGACCTGCGACCGACACAAGGCCTGCGCGAAACTGCGGTAACCGTGAGAGGGACTGTGCGCCCCGACTTGCCTGAACCGTAGGTCAGCGCGCTTGCGCGCGCCAAACCGCGTCCGCAAGCGGACTGTCCTACAATTGCGCAGCCGAACCAAAAGACCATGGCGGTAAAGCCGCTCTCTCAGCATTTCGCTTGAGGCACTCCGACGCGCCTGCCGCACTTTCGCACCCCATGTCGTCACCCAGCGCGACCGTTCCCAACGCCGCCCCGCCTCCCGAAGCAGAACGGCTCCGGGACCTCTCGCCGCAACAGTGGAAGTCCGGCATCGCGGCCTGGCTCGGTTGGCTCTTCGACGGGCTGGAGTTGCACCTCTACACGCTCATCGCCGCGCCGCTGGTGCTCCAGCTGCTCACGATCGACGCCGTCGCGCCGGCTTCCGGCGAAGTAAAAGAAAAGAGCGCCTACATCCAGGCCGCCTTCCTGATCGGCTGGGCCGTGGGCGGCGCGTTTTTCGGCCGGCTCGGCGATCTGCTTGGCCGCAGCCGCGCACTCGCTCTCACCGTGCTGACCTACGCGCTGTGCACGGGCCTGTGCGCCTTCGCGCAAACCTGGTGGCAACTCATGATTTTTCGCTTCGTCGCCGCGCTCGGCATCGGCGGCGAGTGGGCGGTCGGCGCCTCGCTCCTCGCGGAAACCTGGCCGCGCAAGTGGCGCCCCTGGATGGCGGCTGTCCTGCAGACCGGCGTGAATCTCGGCATCCTTCTCGGTGCCGCGGTCGTCGGCGTGCTGACCCTCGTGCTGCCGCCGGGCTCTGAACGGTGGGTCTTTCTCGTCGGCGTCCTGCCCGCGCTGCTTGTATTCTGGATCCGGAGACACGTCCCCGAGCCGGATACCTGGCAGCGTGCCGGCGCCGCGCAGGCCGCCAAACCAGGCGCGCGCGAACTCTTTCGCGGCGACGTCTGGTCCACCACCCTCCGCACTACCGTCGTGTGCGCGCTAGGGCTTTCCGCGTGGTGGCTCTTCATGTTCTGGCATCCGCAGCATTTTCGAAAACTGCTCGGCGCCGAGGGCGTGGCGGCGGGAGAGATGACGCGGCTCATCTCCGCCTCGTTCTTCCTCGTCAACTTCCTCGCCATTGTTGGCAACTTCGCCGCCGGCTATCTGGCGCGCCACTTGGGCAACCGCCGCGCCATCGTCGTTTTCTTCGCCGGCTTGGCGCTGGCGCTGATCGGGGCATT
>JANPIT010000579.1:0-8439 GCA_031425115.1 Opitutaceae bacterium
CTGGCGGGCAAACGCGTCGCGCTCGTGGTGTGCGGCGGAAATATCGACCCCGCCATTCTGAGCCGGGTAATCGAGAAAGGGCTCGTGCACGATGGCCGCCTCTCGCGGTTCACCGCGGTCATCAGTGATCGGCCCGGCGGCCTCGCGGAGTTGTGCCGCGTGATCGCGGAATGCGGCGCGAGCATCAAGGACATCGCGCACGACCGCGCTTTCAGTGGCCCCGATGTCAGCGCGGTGCACGCGGTGTGCACGGTGGAAACGCGAGATCGTAACCACATCGAGGCGTTGCACCGCGCACTGCGGCAGCAGGGATTCAGCCTGAAATGATCGGCGCCAGGTGAGGTGAGTGGGCGGCGCAGCGAAAGTGAAAAATGGATACGAGAGTGGGCGGGTTGCCGCGGGCGACGCATTGACGCCGGCGGTCAGTCTTGGGAAAACGCTCCGATGAAGCGCTGCTTTTGCTGGGTGCTCGTGTTGGGCTTTTTTGCCAATCTGCGAGCCGCGGATTATTTTCCGCCGCGCGGCGAGTGGGCGCGTCAGGCGCCTGGCGCGCTGGGATTCGATGCGGCGAAATTGCAGGCCGCAGTCGATTTCGCGATCGCGAACGAGAACCCGTCGACGAAGGACGTCGCGGAGGATTTGCGCGCGACGTTCGGAAAGCGGGAGCCGAACTACAAAATCATCGGGCCGACGCAGCCGCGCGCGGCGCTCAGCGGCATCGTGGTGCGGCGCGGCTATGTGGCGGCGGCCTGGGGCGACACCGAGCGCACCGACATGACGCACAGCGTGGCGAAGACTTTCCTGACCACGGTGACCGGCCTGGCCTGGCAGCGGGGCTTGATCCGGGACGTGACCGATCGCGTGGCGCCTTATTTGCCCACGCTGGAACGCGAGCAACTCTTCGGGACGCCGCACAACGCCAAGATCACGTGGGATCACCTGCTGCGGCAAACGAGCGACTGGTCGGGCACGCTCTGGGGCATACCCGATTGGGCGGACCGGCCGGTGGGCGCGACGCCGGCGGATTATCCGCAACGGCCGATGCGCGAGCCCGGGACGTTTTTCAAATACAACGACGTGCGGATCAATCTGCTCGCGCTGTGCACGCTGCACGTCTGGCGCCGCCCGCTGCCCCAAGTCTTGCGCGAGGAACTCATGGATCCGATCGGCGCCTCGTCGACGTGGCGCTGGACTGGATACGAGAACTCGTGGGTCGAGCTAGACGGGCAGCGCGTGCAGTCGGTCAGCGGCGGCGGGCACTTCGGCGGCGGCATGTTCATCAGCGCATGGGACATGGCGCGCTTCGGTTATCTCTTTCTGCGGAACGGCCGCTGGGCCGACCGGCAAATCGTGGCGGAGAAATGGATCGAGCTGGCGCGCACGCCGGGCCCGGCAAATCCCACCTACGGTTTCGCGAACTGGTATCTCAACTCCGCCCGCCAGATGGCGCCGGCACCGGCCACAAGCGTCACATTTCGCGGGAACGGACAAAACATCGTGTATCTCGACTGGGAGCATGACGTCGTGGTGGTCGTGCGTTGGATCAAGAATGACGAGGCGTTGAACAACTTCATCGGTCAGATCCTGGGCGCGCTCGAGGAGCGGAAGCCGTGATGAACGATGGGTTGGGGTAAAAACTCACTCCGTCGAGGGCGCGGGGTGGGTGATGGCGGGAGCCGCGGCGGTGGCGGGAGTGACGGACGTGGGGCCGGCTTTTGCAGTCTGGCCGGGGCTGGCAAAGGCAACAATGACGCCGGCCAGAATGATCACAGCGACGAGCTTGAAGGAGTAATCGTTTTTCATGGTGGTGGATGGATTCGTGCGGGAAGACGGCGAGCAGCCCCCGCCCGGTTGCAGCGACCGGTGCGATAAACTCGTCAAAAATTTCCGCGGCCCCGTAACTTTTTTCCGGCTGGCGAGCGGCGGAGAGACCAGCGCTGCGCAAATTCTGCGCACGAGCGAAAAACAGAATCGGCCGCGCAATGGAAAACCGGATACGCCGGCGAACGGGCGCAGTTTGCACCCGCGTGGGGCGCCGACGGGCCCACTACACGCCGCGGCGCAAGCGCTTCATTCAGGGAGCGGGCGACGCGGGCTCCTCGTCATCGGCGTCATCTTCGTCGGCGGCCTGCGCTTCCGCCAGGATGCGCTTCGCTTCCTCGGCCCGCGCATCGTCAACCTGGATACGGATCGAGCCGCCGAACGCATCGTCCAGCACAAAGGCCTCGATGCCGCTGCCGGTGAGGAGCGAGTGGAGCAGTTCGGCTTCGGCGTTGTTCGAACAGGTGGTGACGGTGATCATGGTGCGTCGACCGTAACACGGTCCCCGGCGGTTGGCGAGTGGGTCATCGCCTCCCCACGCGGAGTGGGGTGAGTGAGCTGACCGGCCATGGCTCGCGGGGGTTTACCTTACCTTGGCGCAGACGACGCAATCGCGCGGCTCGGGGCCGAGGGTGGGGCAACTATGCCAGCGGCGCAGCACGCCTTCGCGCACCAGGCCCGCCTTCTCCATCACGCGGACAGAACGGGTGTGCTCGGCATCGCAAAACGCCCAGGCGCGGAAAATCGTCGGCCGCGAGAGCGACCAGTCGACCAGGTGAGTGAGTGCCTCGGCCGCAAAGCCGTGGCCCCAGAATTTCTTGCCGAGCGCGTAGCCGAACATCGCCTTGCTGCCTTCCAGCGTCACGCCGATCGAGCCGATGGGCGTATCCGTGCCTTTGAGACACAACAGCCACGGGAGGTGGCCGGCTCCTTTTTCCCAGTGCGCCACGCATTCGCGGAGGAAGGCGTTGAGCGGCTCCACGCGGTCGTAGGCCCGCCAGCTCAGGTAGCGCGTGACCTCCGGATCGCTGGCGTAGGCGGCGAAGACGGCCGGACCATCATCCGCGCGCGGGGCCCGGCCGAAAAGCCGGCTGGTCGCGAAAGTGGCGGGCGGGCGCGGCATGCGTCGAAGCTCCAAAATTCAAGCTCCAAGCTCCAGAGAATAACCAAGCGCCGATCCCGAAAGGGAGGTAAGGACTTGAAGTTTCTCTGGAGCTTGGTGCTTGGATTTTGGAGCTTCCGCTCCTGCTGCGCCTCAGCGCAGCGCTGGCTCGAACCAGTCGCCGCGCAACCAGTCCGCGATCAGGCCGATCTCCTGCAGCGTGAGCTGCTTTTCCTCGCCGAAGGCGGGCATACGATCGTTCTTGGAGCCGTAGAAGCGCTCGTGGTTGGGGTTCGCGATAAACGCGATCAGCCAATCGCGGGAGCCGTAGGCGGTGAGGTCGGGCGCCGTGCCGAGCTCTTCGCCATCCTCGTGAAACTTGTGGCAATCCATGCAGCTCAGCGTCGCGCCGATCAGCGCCTTGGTGCCTTGCGCGATGATCACCTCGTCGCGTTTGTCGGCCTCGCGTTGTGATTTCAGCTGCGCTTCGGCGGAGAGCGCCACGATCGCCTTTTGCAGTTCTTTCTTGGTGGCGTCGTCAAAACCCGCGACGTCTTCTTTCACGAATTTGGACATTTTGCCGCCCTGCAGTTTCGAGCCGCCGAAGTAGTGCGGCGTGTCGATCTTCGCGGGATCCATCAGCCCCGTGAGCCATGCGCGGTCGGCAAAGCCCTTCAAGTCCGCGGCACTGGGTGCGTCCTTGGGCTGGCCGCCGAGGCCATCATGGCCGTCGTAGCGGTGGCAGCTTGCGCAGTTTTTCGCGAAGAGCTTCGGCCCTTGCGTGAAGGCATCGCCGCGCAGCAGCGTGACGGCGCCGGTGGGCGGGATGCCATCGGGCGATTTGGCCAAGACCACGGCGCGGTGCGCATCGCGCTCGGCGGCTTTGACGGCCGCGATGTAGTCGGGATTGCTGCGGTCCGCCTTCATGGCGAGGAAGGTGAGCGCGCCGACGCCGACCATCATGGCCCAAAGGAAACCGAGGTTAAACCGGTGGCCGAGTTTCCAGTTGCCGATGAAAGGCATCGCGGCGAGCACCGCCATCAGGATGCCGGGGAGAATGATCGCGCCCCAAATTTCCGTGCCGCCGGGAAAATATTTCAGGAGCTCGAAGAGAAAGAGAAAATACCACTCGGGCCGCGCAGCGGCGAATGGCTCCGACGGGTCGGCGGGTGCGCCGAGCTCGGCGCCATGGTAGCGGAAAACCAGAAAGAGCACGACGAGTAGCACTGCGAGGCAGGCGACGGCGTCGCGTAGCACTTGATCCGGCCAGAACGCCGCGTCGGGACGGCGGCGCGGCTCTTTCGGCGTGAGGCCGTGTTTTCGGAAGAGGTAAATGTGCGCGACGATGAACGCGATGATGGCGCCTGGAATGATACCGGCGTGCAGCGCAAAGAAGCGCGTGAGCGTGTGGTGGCCGTAGTCGGTCCCGCCGACGACGAGCTTTTGCAGCTCAGGCCCGATGAAAGGCGTGATCGCGGCTATGTTCGTCGCGACGCGCGTGGCCCAGAAGCCTTTTTGGTCCCACGGCAGCAGGTAGCCGGTGAGGGAAAGAGCCAGCGTGAGCAGCAGCAGGATAATGCCCGACCAAAAATTGATCTCGCGCGGCGCCTTATAGGCACCGTCGATCACGACCTGCATCAGATGGACGACCAGCAGCACGGTCATCGCCTGAGCGGTGAAGTGGTGCACGCCGCGGAGGAACCAGCCGCCCCACATCTCGTGTTGGATGTAGTAGACGCTTTCCCACGCCGTCTGAGAACTTGGGCTGTAGGCCAGCCAGAGAAACAGGCCGGTGATGACCTGGATGGTGAAACAAAACGCGAGCGTGCTGCCCCAGACGTAGCGCCAGCGCGCGCCGCCGGGCACGTTCTCGTAGAGGGTTTCGTGAACCAGCTTTCGGTAGCCGGTGCGGTTATCCAGCCAGTCGAGTGCGGGCTTCATTACACGGGGATCTTTTCGTGCACGCCGGCGCGGTAGTTTTGAAATTTCACCCAGACTTCGGTGCCGTTGCGGACCTCGACCGTCAGATCGTCGAGAGGGCGCGGGCTCGGGCTCTTTGGGTCGAGGACTTTGCCATCGATCGAGAAACTACTGTCGTGGCATGGGCAGAAATAATGGCCCTTCGCCGGCTTGAAATCCACGAAGCAGCCGGCATGCGGGCACACGACATTGAACGCGCGCACCTTGTTATCTTTGAGTCGCTGCAGGTAGACGGCGCCGATCGGCACGTTGGGCGTGCGATTCCAGGCGTCGACGCGCGTGGCGAGCACGGGGAATTTTCGCGGCTCACCTGACTCGGGCAGCGCACTCAGCGAGGCGACCAACACGGCGCCGCTGCTTTCGCTTTTGCGCCGCAGGGGGTCGAAGAAGACGAAGAGTCCCGCGAGGGGCGGCACGACGGCGACGATGCCGCCGATGACGACGGCGGCGGCCTTGGTGATGAAATTGCGGCGATCGGGTGGAGGCGATGCGTGCGAAGTGTCCATGCTCGGGGAATATACGGCGCGTGCCGTTCATGCGCATGACGCACAAGCGGGAGAAGCGGTTCAACAGCAAATCCCGTCAGCGCACGAAAGGATCGCGGAAGAGTGGAGCGGCATCGGGTGAGTATTTCCGAGGTGGCGCGGCTTGACCTCAAGCCGCCTGGGCTGAGCCGCTCGGCTGGAGGCGACTTTCGTGCGTCGCGAGGTGATCGAACCAAGCGGCTTGGGGTCAAGCCGCTCCACCTTCAAGCGACGGCGTCGCGCACGAGCGCTGCGATCGCCGGAGGCAACTCAAGGGCGAGCGCGGCCTTTTGCGCCGCGGGACTCATTTTTTTCCACGTCTTGCGGAGGATATCGATGAACTTTTCCCGGGGATAGTCTGCGTGCTGCGCGGCGAACGCGCTGATCTCGTTTTCCAGAAACACGAGGCAAGCGGCGTCCTCAAGGGACTGCGTGCCCGGATTAGTTTTCAGGCCGGTTTTAGAAACCCACGTCGCGACTTCGCCCGCTGCCTCCGGCGGGACGCCGGCCGCAGTCAACAACGCCCGGGCCCGCTCCGCTTGCTTGGTATAGAGGGAGCGCCGCCAATTGAGGTAGCCGACCTTTCCGTCCGGAAAACTCGCACGCGGCACGGTCCAGCGTTCGAGATGCTGGCTGCGCGCGGCGAGCCGCAGCAAGGGCGACGCTTCGGGCACAAGCCGCGCGACCCACGCTTCCATGCGGTCCGCGTAGACTAGTTCGGCGGCGCGGCCATCCGCGGCGCGCGTGGGATCGGCAGCGTGCGCTGCATCGATCAGTTCACGGGCCTTGCCGGTGGCGTCCATGGTGGCAGTCGAAGCGCGAGGAGCTTCGGCTGCAAGCGGCGGATTTTCAACGACTCGAATGGAAACGTGGCGGGATGGGAGAGCGCGGACTTGCGCCGGTGGGGGGTGCGCGTGAAGTGTTGGAGTCCGCCACCCGTGACCGGTGGCACCTCAAACCCCCCCCGACCTGTATGGAACTTCACCTGACGAACACCCGCGCGCACATCTCTCTCTGCCTGTTTGCGGCTTCGGTCCTGGTTTCGGGCCCGTGGGTCCGCGCCCAGACCGCACCCGCGCCCACCTCCACCACGGCTGCGACCGCCACCGATCCCAACGCCGCCACAGTCGAACTCTCACCGTTTGAGGTGCGGGCCGACACCGACGTCGGCTACCAGGCCGCCAACACCACGAGCGGCAGCCGGCTTAACTCGCGGCTGCGCGACACGCCCGCATCGGTGTCCGCGTTCACGCCCGAATTTCTGGCCGACATCGCCGCGACCAATCTCGAGGAAATGCTCGGCCATGCGACCAACATCGAAATCGATGTCGAGGATGCCAACGCCGGCTTCAACAACCCGCAGGGGCGCGGCGCTGACGGCAACGACTACCAGTTCCGCATGCGCGGTTCGCCCGCGGGCGCCTCGCGCGACTTCGTCGAGTCCAGCATTCCCGTCGATCTCTACAATGTGGAGCGCGCCGAGGTGGCGAGCGGGCCTAATTCCATTCTCTTCGGTCTCGGCTCGGCCGGCGGCCTCGTCTCGCTCTCCGGCAAGAAAGCCAACCTCCAGCGCACGCGCGCCACGCTCAAGTCCATACACGGCTCGTGGCACCTCGAACGCTACGAGGCCGATCTCAACCGCGTGATCATCCCGAAGAAACTCTCGCTGCGCCTCCTGGGCGTCTACCAGAACAACGAGGGCTGGCGCCACTGGGATTTCAACGACCAGGCCCGCTGGACCGTTGCCCTCGCGTATCAGCCGTTCAAGAACACCGTCGTCCACGCCTCCTTCGAAAAGGGGCACATGGACAACAACCTCACCCTCGGCTGGAACGGCCAGGACCAGATCACCGCGTGGCAGGACGCCGGCCAGCCGCTCACCGATGGCACCGTGGCGCTCCCCGGCCTCGCCCGCCTCAACGCCAACAACCAGCGCTTCACCTTCGCCGATCAGAATCGCACCGTCTACAATTACCGCGGCGAGTTCCAGACGGTGAATCGCTTCGGCGTCGAGACCCTCCTGCCTCCCTCCGTCTCGCCCTACCACTACGACCTCACCGGCCCAGGCGGCACGCGTCACCAGACTTTCAATACCCGCCAGGTCACGATCCAGCAGCGCCTGCCGCGGGGCGTCGTCGCCGAGCTCGCCTATTTCCGCAACACCGCCGATGTCGAGGCCCACGGCATGGCCATCGCCGGCGCCAACCTCCGCGCCGACCCCAACCCCACGCTCCCGCGTCCTGATGGCACCGCCGGCACCATCCCGAATCCCTTCGTCGGCCGCGCCTACTTCGAGTCTGTCTGGTTCAAGGATCGCATCGCGACCACCAACGAGATTTACCGCCTCACCACCTCCGCCGAGCTCGGCAAGTCCAACCGCTGGTTCGGCCGCCACCGCATCGCCGCCCTTGCCGAAAACTCCACGCAGGACCGCCTCCGCCGCTGGCGCGACGAGATCCTTGTCGACGACCGCAACATCCCGATCGTCAACGCCACCACCGCCGAGAACGCCCAGAACCAGCTCACGCGCCGCAATTACATCACCAGCGGCGACTACACGACTTACTACGGCGCCGATCCCACGCTGCCCGTCGCGCCCTTCACCTACAACGGCCGCACCTTCACCTCCACCTACGCCTCGCGTGCCCGCGCCAACACGCAAACCGTGAAGGATATCACCAGCCTCATGTTCGCCGCGCAGAGTTTCTGGCTGAAGGACCGCCTCGTCACGACCGTCGGCGCGCGCCGCGACGACATCAAGTTCAAGAACGCCCAGGAGGAACGCGTCACCGATCCCAACGATCCGCGCGTCACCTCGAAGCTCATCGCCGCCGGCGAGTGGTATTTTAACGGCCAGCACGTCCGCCACCGCTACAAGCCGACCACCTTCACCGCCGGCGGCGTGCTCCACGCGACCCAGCGTCTCTCGCTTTTCTACAACATGTCGCGCAACAACGGCCAGCCGCGCTTCGACCGCACCGTGCTCCCCAACGGCGAGGTGCCCGAGCCCAC
>JANPIT010000580.1:0-6361 GCA_031425115.1 Opitutaceae bacterium
CGGACTGGGTCTCGCAAAGGCGCAAAGCCGCAAAGGGAATTCCGAGATGGACTCCTTTCCTGAATCTTCAGCTTCACGAAGCGCTCGGTCGAATGCCGCATCGCCAATGGACTCCCCGATTAAGTTCTTCGCGCCTTTGCGTCTTTGCGAGAGCCCTTTGGAGATCGGATTGGGTCTCGCAAAGGCGCAAAGCTGCAACGGGGTTTACTGAATTCCGAGATGGACTCCTTTTCTAAATCTTCGGCGCCTCTGCGTGTTCGCCCGAGCGACAATCGTCCGGCGGATTGCTGGAAAAAGATTGGCACATGGGGCGATCGCACGTGCCCGGAGTTGCTGCCGCATGTGCACTGCCGCAATTGCCCGGTTTATTCCGCGGGAGCCGCGCGTCTACTCGATGCGGCGGTTTCAGCGACCGAGCTGGCGCAGCGCGCGGAGCATTACGGCACGCCCAAAATCCCTGAACGCGCCGGCACGATCACCGTCGTGGTGTTTCGACTGGGCGACGAGTGGCTCGCGCTTCCCGCCGCGGTCTGGCGCGAAGTGTCGCCGCCGCGGCCGGTGCATTCGTTGCCCCATCGGCGAGATTCAGTGGTCACGGGCGTCGTCAATATTCGCGGCGAATTGCTCGTCTGCGTTTCCCTCGCGGCGGCGCTCGGCGTGACGGCCTCGGGCGCTGCGGCGGGTGTGCGGTTCGCGGTCGTGCAGCGCGGCCCGGATCGGTTCGTGTTTCCTGCGGAGGAGATCGCCGGGCTGCATCGCTATGATCCGGCCGAGCTCACGCCGGTGCCGGCGACGCTGCTGCGAACCCAAGCCGTGTGCATTCGCGGGATGATGCTATGGGAAGGACGCGCCGTGGGTCTCCTCGACGACGCGCGCGTTTTCCAAACGCTGAACCGGAGCCTCGCATGAGTGACATGACCGGCAACCTCGGTGATTTTTCGATGATCGACCTCTTCCGCGCGGAGGCGGAGTCGACGCTCGCGGTGCTGACGGCGGGCTTGCTTGCGCTCGAAGCGGGCGCACCGGGCAGCGCGGAGATCTACGAAGAACTCATGCGGGCAGCGCATTCGCTCAAAGGCGCCGCGCGCATTGTCGGCGTCGCACCCGCGGTGCGTGTCGCGCACGTGATGGAGGACGTATTCGTCGCGGCGCAGCACGGCAAACTGGTGCTGGCGCGTGCTTACGTCGACCAACTCCTCGCCGGCGTCGACCTGCTCGCCCGCATCGCGAAGGGCTCGGAGGCGGACTTGGCGCGATGGGAGAACGAGGGCGCAGCGGAAATCGATGCGTTTCTCGTGGCGCTTGCGGCGGCGGGTGAAACCGCGGACGAAGCGCCCGCTCCTCTGGCAGCGGTCGCGTCGTCGATGGCGGAAGCGACCCCGGAGGTGGGGGACACCGTTCCGGCGGCAGCGGCGGCGTCTCTGCCCGCTCCAGTCTCTCCAACCGTTCCAGCCACGCCAACCGCACCCGTCGCCATGCCGGTGCCGGAGATGCGTGCGCAAAAAACCGAGCCGCGCGTGCTGCGCGTGAGCGCGGATAATCTCAACCGGCTGCTCGGGCTCGCGAGTGAGTCGCTCGTGGAGTCGCGCTGGTTGCGGCCTTATGGTTTGTCCGTTGCGCGCCTCAAGCGAATGCACCGCGATCTCGGTTTGACGCTCGATCAACTGCGCGCGCACGCAGGCGCGGCGGCCGCGGACGATCGGTTTCGCGAGATCTTTGGCGACGCGCAGCAGCGGCTCGCGGCCTGTCGGAATTTTCTCAACGAACGACTCGTCGAGCTCGAGACTTTCGATCGCCGCGCAACCAATCTCTCCGATCGACTTTACGCGGAGGCGGTCGCGGTGCGGATGCGGCCGTTTGCGGACGGCGTGGGAGGATTCCCCCGGATGGTGCGCGATGTCGCGCGGCAGTTGGGCAAAGAGGTGCGTTACGAATTGGTGGGCGAGGATACGGCGGTGGATCGCGAGATATTGGAAAAACTCGAGGCGCCGCTGGGACACCTGTTGCGCAACGCGACCGATCACGGACTCGAAATGCCGGAGGTGCGCCGCGCCGCAGGCAAGCCGGAGGTGGGTCTCATCAAGCTCGAAGCGCGGCACCAAGCGGGTCTGTTGATGATCACGGTAAGCGACGATGGCCGCGGGGCGGACATCGAGAAAATCCGCGCCAGTGTGCTCGCGCGGAAACTTGTCGATGCGCCCACCGCGGCGAAATTGAGCGAGGCCGAGTTGTTGGAGTTTCTTTTCCTCCCCGGCTTTTCGATGAAGGAAACCGTGACGGATATCTCGGGTCGCGGGGTGGGGCTCGATGTCGTCCAGAGCATGGTGCGCGCGGTGCGTGGCACCATTCGCGTCACGTCCACGCCGGGCGCGGGCATGCGTTTTCAATTGCAGTTGCCGCTGACGCTGTCGGTCGTGCGCGCGTTGCTGTTCGCCGTGGATGGCGAGTCCTATGCCGTGCCGCTCGGCTACATCACGCGCGCGCAGCGGCTCAAGCCCGGCGACATCGATGCGACGCAAGGCCGGCTGCATTTCAATCTCGACGGCCGCCGCATCGGGCTGGTGGCCGCGCGACAACTCCTTGGCCGACCCGCGGCGGGGGCGACGGAGGAATCGGCGGTGGTGGTGCTCGGCGAAGGCGAGCATCGCTACGGGCTCATCGTCGATCGATTCCTGGGAGAAAAGGAACTCGTCGTGCAACCGCTCGATCCGCGGCTCGGCAAAGTGCGCGACATCGCGGCCGGAGCGTTCATGGAGGATGGTTCACCGGTGTTGATTCTCGACGTGGACGATCTCGCGCATTCGGTGGACCGGCTCGCGGCTACCGGGCGTTTGGTGACCGCGGCCAGTCGCGCCACCGCGCCCGTGGCGCGCAAACGCATCCTGGTGATCGACGATTCGCTGACGGTCCGCGAGCTGGAGCGGAAGCTCCTCGAGTCGCACGGCTACCTCGTCGAGACGGCGGTTGATGGCATGGACGGCTTCAACGTCGCGCGCCAGGGCGGCTTCGATCTCATCGTGACCGATGTCGACATGCCGCGGCGCGACGGCATCGAACTGACGCGCTTGATCAAGGCCGATGCGCGACTCAAGAACACGCCCGTGATGATCGTTTCCTACAAGGATCGCGAAGAGGACCGCATGCGCGGGCTGGACGCGGGCGCCGACTATTATCTGACCAAGGGTAGCTTTCAGGACGACACGATGCTGACGGCCGTCGCCGATCTCATCGGTGGCGCAGTGGAGGGATCGGCGTGAGCTGCACACCCGCGGGCGCATGAGAATCGCGATCGTCAACGACGTTGCCCTGGCGGTGGAGGCGATGCGGCGCGCGCTCCTGCGGGCGCCACAACATTCGGTGGCGTGGACGGCGCACGATGGTGCGGAGGCGGTGCGCCTTTGCGCGGGCGATCGGCCCGATCTGATCCTGATGGATCTGATCATGCCGGTGATGGACGGAGTCGAAGCGACGCGCCAGATCATGCGGGCGACGCCGTGCCCCATCCTGGTGGTGACGGCGACCGTATCCGGTAATGCAGGACGCGTCTTCGAGGCGTTGGGCGCCGGCGCCCTCGATGCGGTGAACACGCCCGTGCTGGGCCTCAGTGGCGAAGGCGACGGCACCGCCGGACTCATCGCGAAAATCGAAATGCTGGCGCGTCTCACGGCGCCGGCGCCGGCCTTGGCTGCGTCGGCGCGCACCGCATCGCCGTTTCCGCGCCGCGCGGGCGGCGCACGGACATTTCTCATCGCCATCGGCTCATCGGCCGGTGGACCAGCGGCGCTCGCAGACGTGTTGCGGGCGTTGCCGAAGGACTTGCCGGCGGCGATCGCGGTGGTGCAGCACTTGGACGAGCAGTTTGCCGCCGGGCTCGCCCAATGGCTCGGCTTGCAGACCACCTTGCCGGTGCGGCTCGCGCGGGAAGGCGAGGCACTGCAGCCTGGCACGGTGTTGTTGGCCGGCCGCGATCAGCATCTGGTGCTGCGGGAAAATCTCACCGTCGGTTACACCCCGGATCCCGTGGAGACTCCGTATCGGCCATCAGTGGACGTTTTTTTCCGCAGCGTGGCGGTGCATTGGCCATATGAGTGCGCGGGCGTAATCCTCACCGGCATGGGCCGTGACGGGGCGCAGGGGTTGAAGAAACTGCGCGACGCCGGTTTCCCGACCTACGCACAGGACAAGGCGAGTTGCGCCGTCTACGGCATGCCGAAGGCCGCGGCCGAACTCGGCGCCGCGGCCAATATTCTTCCGCTCAGCCAGATCGGTCCGGCGCTGCTCCGCCTGGCAAATCAATCTGTCTCCTCCACCTCATGAACCCAATCACTGCACCCGCGTCCGCCCGGAGTGGATTCAACCCGTCGATGATGGTTCTGCTGGTCGACGATCAGGCCATCGTGGCGGAGGCGGTGCGCCGCTGCCTCGCGAATTTGCCGGATCTCGATTTTCACTTTTGTGCTGACCCGAAAAAGGCGGTCGCAGTCGCCACCCAGCTCAAGCCCACGGTCATCCTGCAGGACTTGGTGATGCCGGGTTTCGATGGGCTCGATCTGCTCCGACTCTACCGCGCAAATCCCGCCACGCGCGATGTGCCGGTCGTCGTGCTCTCCACCAAGGAGGAAGCGAAGGTGAAGGCGCAGGCCTTCGAGCTCGGCGCGAACGACTACCTCGTGAAGCTCCCGGATCGCGTTGAACTCGTCGCGCGCATCCGGTTTCACTCCCAATTTTATCTTAACGGCCTGCAGCGCGATGAAGCCTACCGCGCCTTGCGCGAAAGCCAGCAGCAGCTCGTGGACAGCAATACGGCGCTGATCTCGCTCAACCAGAAGCTGGAGGAAGCGACGAAAGCGAAGTCGGATTTCCTGGCGAACATGAGCCATGAAATCCGCACGCCGATGAACGGTGTGATTGGAATGACGACGCTCCTGCTCGATACGCCCCTGACCGCCGAACAGCGGGATTTTGTGGATACGATCCGCGGCTCGGGCGAGAGCCTGCTCACGATCATCAACGACATTCTCGATTTCTCTAAAATCGAATCGGGCAAGATCGATATCGAAACGCATCCCTTCGATCTCCGGCAGTGCCTCGAGGAGGCGGTGGAGTTGCTTGCGCCGAAGGCGGCGGAGAAGGGCCTGGATCTGGTCGCCCTCGTGGATCCGGATGTGCCGACTTCGCTCGTGGGCGATGTGACGCGGCTGCGGCAAGTGCTCGTCAACTTGATCGGCAACGCGGTCAAATTCACCGCGAAGGGCGAGGTCGTGGTTTCCGTGCATGCCGGCACAGCGGCGGACGAGAGCGAGGTGGGACTGCAGTTTACGGTCGCGGACACCGGCATCGGTATCCCGGCGGAAAAGCAGGACCGGCTCTTCCAATCCTTCAGTCAGGTTGACAGCTCGACGACGCGGAATTTTGGCGGGACCGGCCTGGGCCTCGCGATCAGCAAACGTCTGGCGGAGTTGATGGGCGGAAACATGTGGGTGGAGAGCGTCGCCGGGAAGGGCTCGAAGTTTCATTTTACACTGACGGCGCGGCCCGGACCCTCCCAGGCGCCGGCGTGGCGCGAGGGCGCGGCGAGTTTGCGCGGAAAGCGTGCGCTGATCCTCGAAGACAACTCTGCGCAGCGCCGGGCGATCGCGCAGTTCGCGCAGGCATGGGGCGTGGGCCTGGTGGAAGCGGAGAGCGTCGCGGCGGCGGAGGCGGCGTTGCGCGCGGGCGAGGCGCGTTTCGATTTATTGCTGCTGGATTTCGAGCTGCTCGGAGCCACGGCGGAAGCGAAGATCCGCGAGTGGCGCGCACTTCCGGGGGCGCAGGGCGCTGCGACGTTGTTGCTCACGGCGCTGCGCTTGCGAGGCACGGAGACGGCGTCGCTCGGCGCGGCGGGAGCGGTGGTGAAGCCAGTGCGGCCGGGGGCGATGCTTGAAGCCGTGGTGCGCGCCACGACGGGCGCCGCGCCGGAGGAGAAGCGCGGGCCGGTGGCTTCGCCGTTCGGTTCTGAGATGGCGAAACGTCTTCCGTTGCGACTGCTGCTCGCGGACGACAACGCGGTTAATCAAAAAGTCGGCCTCATGTTGTTGAAGCGGCTCGGCTACACGGCCGACGCCGTCGCCAATGGACTGGAAGTGCTGCGCGCACTCGAGGCGAAGCCCTATGATTTGATTTTGCTCGATGTGCAGATGCCGGAGATGGACGGCTACGAAGCCGCGCGACAAATTCGAGCCAAGTGGGCGCCGCGCGAAAACGAGCGGCCGCGCATCGTCGCGATGACGGGCAATGCGATGCTCGGCGATCGCGAGCGGTGTCTCGAAGCCGGGATGGATGATTATGTATCGAAGCCGGTGCGACTCGAAGAACTCACGGG
>JANPIT010000581.1:0-1841 GCA_031425115.1 Opitutaceae bacterium
TTCGCCCTTTCCGGCGCCGCCCCGCGCGATGCCGCGATCTACAACGCCGCGATCGCCGGCGGCAGTTACTCCATCCAGATCGCCGGCAAGAATAACGGCACCGGCATCGCCCTCGCCGAAATCTACGACGCCACGCCCAACGCCAGCTTCGCCGCAAGCACCCCGCGCCTCGTCAACGTCTCCGCTCGCACCGCCGTCGGCACCGGCGACAACATCCTCATCGCCGGCTTCGTCATCGGCGGCGGCACTCCCGTCCGCGTCCTGATCCGCGCCGTCGGCCCCACCCTCAACGTCTTCGGCGTCGGCGGCACCCTCTCCGATCCGAAACTCGAGATCTACAGCGGCGCCACCAAGACCGTCGAGAACGACAACTGGGCCGGCACCGCCGAACTCAAAGCCGCCTTCAGCTCCGTCGCCGCCTTCGCCTTCTCCGCCGATAATTCCCGCGACGCCGCCCTCGTCGCCACCCTCCAACCCGGTAACTACACCGCCCAGGTCAGCGGCGTCGGCAACACCACCGGCGTCGCCCTCGTCGAGGTCTACGAATTGCCTTAAGTCATTTGTCTGCTTCGCGAGCCGGCCCGGCGTGCACTGTTGCGCGCCGGGCCGTTTCGTCTGCGCAAGTATGCGTATTCCGGTGACCTTATTCTGCCGATACACTGCGCACGCATGTATTCCTCTCTCCGCTTTGCAGCATCACTCCTAATCGCGGGTGCCGTGATCTCGGTCCCCGCTCTGGCCCAGACCCTCACTCGGGCAACCACGTCGTTTACCGGTCCCGGACCCTTGGTGCCGACCGTTTCAGTTGCGTTCGGCAATGGCACGTTCGTCAGTGTCGGCTTGAAGGGCCGCCCGAGCGCTACCGCCAACGCCATCTCGGGCTACACCAGCACCGATGGAAACGTCTGGACCGAGCGGGTGATCAACATCCCGAACGTCAGCGTGAACAACCACGGCGTCGTTCGCTTCATCGGCAGCCAGTTCATCTTCACCGGCATCAGCGGTAACCAAGCCTACGTCGCGCGGAGTGCAGATGGCATTTCCTGGACCGTCACCAATCCCGACAATCTTTCACCGCTAAATGGTTTCGCGGACATCGTGACCGGCAACGGCACGTCGGTCGGCTACTTCGCCACGACCCTCAGTTCCTCCAGCGATGCGGGCGTTTCCTGGTCCGCGCGTAACGCACCCGGCGTCGTCGCCACCGCTCCTTATACGGATCTGGCGTATGGTGCCGGCCGCTTCGTCCTGCTCGCCGCTGGCACGACCACCAAGGTTTGGACGAGTCCCGATGCCGTGACGTGGACCGAGATCCTCGTGGGCCAGCAGAACGCCGGGCGCCTCGCCTTCGGCAACGGCGTCTTCGTGCTCAGCGGTGCGAATTACAAGACCAGCACCGATGGCATCAACTTCACCGTGCGGCCCACCCCCACGAATTTCAACCTCACGGGCACCGTGCCGATCTACTTCATGGCCGGTCGCTTTTTCCAATACGCGTTCTCCTTCACTTCTCTCGGACAACCCGCGCCAGGTCGTCTGGTGGGCAGCTCCGACGGGCTCACGTGGACACCCTTCGCAACCTTCGCCGCGGACCTTTCGTCCTTTAGTCCGCTCGATTATGCCACCGGCAACAACCGCCTCGTCGCCGTCGGCTTCGAAAGCGCCGGCACGCTGTTGGCACCGGTGCGACCCGCGGTCGTCGCAGTTCTCGACATCACGAATCTCCCTGCTCTGCCCACCGCTCCAGTCGCGCCCGTAGTGACCACCCAGCCTGCGGCAGCCAATGCCGTGGCGGGCGGCAGCGCCACCTTCACCGTCGCAGCCACCGGCACCGGCAACAC
>JANPIT010000582.1:0-1880 GCA_031425115.1 Opitutaceae bacterium
TCGCGCGTCATCAACACCATGAGAAAGCCCTCACCCGGCGCGTAGCGCGAAACGAGCTTCATCGCCATCTGCTTGTCCGGGTCCACCACCAGCCAGGCACGCGCGTTCGGGAGGGACCGCAGGTTCAGGTTCGCCTGCCGCGTGGCAGAGACGACCGTGGCAACCCGGCCCGGATACACGCGCTGCACGCGGTTGATAAACGGCGCGAGATTATCGAGGAGAAACTGGGGCGGCTCCGCATCGGGATTTCGTTTCCCGCCGAACAACAGGATCACCAGTTCCGGTTCGGGTGCGGACGAAAAATCAAAGGGCTTGAGCTGCCCGCGGTCCGCTTGCTGCAGCTTGCCGATGAATTCGCTCGAGGCGTGGCCTTTCGCCTCGCTCCACTTCGCGGCGCGCGCCGGCCGCGTGGCGGTCGCTTGGTGAAAACGCACGCAATCCTCCGCCGAGAGGACGCGCATGGGCAGGAATTTGCTCGAGATCGGGCCGGTGCGAAACATCGCGAGCGGGCCCAGCGCCTCCACGGGCTCGCCCCGAAACGTCGCGCCTTTGGCATCCTTCCACTCCGGGGACGCCGCCGCTGCAACGGCTACGCCGCCCGCCAGCGCCGCCGCACCGGCCAAGCGCCGCGCGAGTCCCGTCCACCGCCACGCCCGCGTTGGTATCCGCATTTTCACCACGCGATGCCGTAGTCCTCGCCATGGTCCGAGGCCGCGCCCTGGAACGCCTTCCGCTCCTGATCGATGAAGATCGCGGTGATCGGGCCGGAGGTGTTCGGGAGCGTTTCGACTTTGTAACCCATGCGCTTCAGGTCCGCGCGCACCCAGGGCGGCACATCCGTGCGCACGACGATGCGGCCCGGTTCGTAACGATGGTCGCCGAAGGAGGAGTGCATTTGATAGCTCTCGATGTTCGCCGCTTCCGCCGCCTGCTGCACCGTCATACCGAACTCCACCACGTTGAGAAAGAATTGCAGGAGATTCTGATCCTGCGAATCGCCGCCCTGCACGGAAAACGCGAGGAACGGCTTCCCCTCTTTCAACGCGAGCGTGGGGGTGAGCGTCACGCGCGGCCGCTTGCCGGGCTCCACGACGTTGAACGGGCTCATGGCTCCATCGACCACGAAGCTCTGCATGCGCTGGGACAGGCCCACGCCGGTCGCACCCGCGACCACCGCCGGAATCCAGCCGCCGCTGGGTGTAACCGACACAACCCAGCCTTCCTTGTCCGCCGCCTGAATCGACGTCGTGCCCGAATGAAACTCCTCCTCGTGCGTCAATGAGGACACCTGGAATCCCGCCGGTTTGTCCTTGGGGAGCACATACGGCACCGGTTTCCATTTCTCGAGCAGATCGACGAACGGATTCTTGCCTCCTTGAAATGGATACGGGTCGCCCGGCTTGGCCTTCGCGTTGTTCTTCTCCGCATCGATCGCGCCAAACCGCGCCTTCGCATATTCCTTGGACAACAGGCCCTTGATCGGCTCCTCGGGCGCGAAGTCCGGATCGCCGTAGTAGAAATCGCGATCGGCGAACGCCAGGTTCATCGTCTGATACAGCGTGTGAATGTAGCGCGTGCTGTTGTAGCCCATCGCCTTCAGATCCGCGCCCTCGAGCATGTTCAACGCCTGCAACAGCGCGGGTCCCTGCGTCCAGTGCGTCAGCTTGAATACCTCGACCCCTTTGTAGGTCGTCGACACCGGCGCCTCGAGCTTCACGCGCCAACGATCCAGATCCTCGAGCGTGATCAGCCCGCCCTGTTCCTTCGTGCTCCGAACCAACTCCTGCGCGATGTCGCCGCGGTAGAAACGATCGTTCGCCGCCATGATCGCCGCCTTGCGATCCTTGCCCGCGGCGAGCGCCGTGCGTTCCGCCTCGACC
>JANPIT010000583.1:0-10068 GCA_031425115.1 Opitutaceae bacterium
GATGAAAAATCTCGCCGCCGATCCGAAGCATGCCGCGACCATTGCGGAGCTAAAGGCGCTCGTTAAGAAGAATTGGCCCGAGCGCGTCACGGGCGGGAAAGCGGACGGAACCGCGAAGAAGAGCCGGAAGGCGAAAGCGGACTAGACGTGCCCTTGCGCAGTCAGAGTGGCTCGGGGTTCAGCTCACTGCGTCGCGCACTCGCGGTTGCAGTGCTCGTGGTCACCGTGGGATGTGGACCGAGTGATCCGCTGGCGAAGACGATCCGCGCGAAGGGAGCGATCGCCGTCAACGTGTGGCAGGCTGGGCTACCCGGTGAGTTCTCCGTCGCCGAGCGTTTGCGGATCGAAGGCGCGCTCCAAGAGATCCGGCTCAAGATTATGGGCGATAAAGAGGCGACGGGCAGTGAGCCCATCACCGTGGCTCTGGGCGAAAAAATTCACGGCCGCACCGTGCGCGAAGTCATCCAACTCGGTTGTGAATCCCGTTTACTGCGCTTGCGCGGTGAAGGTGCTGGGCTGGAGCGCGCGCTGGAGCAAAACTCGCGCTTGGTGACGCGGCCCGATGATAAGGCCTCGGAAAATCACCTCGTCGAACTTCACGGACGGCAGTCCGCGCGGTTGGAAAAGTATCGGGCCGATATCATCGCCGCTGAGCTCGAACTCGCGGCGTTGGTTAAAGTAACCGGTCGCCTGCTGATCGAGAAGCCCCCCGAGGTGACGGACAAACCGGACGTCATGCCGGAGCGGGTGAAAACGCGGGCGTGAGTTGGCGCTTACCCCGGGGGCCTTTATTGTGATTGCGTGACCATTGTCCCACCCCGGCACATGAACTCGTCGCGAATTCGGTGCGCACTCGCCGTGCTGCTGGTCCTGACCTTCGCCGCCACCGGGCGTGCGGCGCAGTCGGAAAAAACCTCGCCCAAAAACGCTCCGGCCGGCGAATGGCAGCCGCTCTTCGATGGAAGGACGTTCGCGGGCTGGATGCAGTCGGGCTTCGAAGCGGAAGGCGCGGTGAAAGTGGAAACTCCGTTTCGCGGCGGACCCGGCGCGATCGTCATCCAGAAGGGCACCACGCTTTCCGGATTCACGTGGCGGCGCGGCGGTCAGCTGCCGCGGACGAACTACGAGATCACGCTGGAGGCGATGCGACTCGAGGGCAGCGACTTTTTTTGCGGTCTCACTTTTCCGGTCGGCGATACGGCGTGCAGTTTCATTGTCGGAGGGTGGGGCGGCTCCATCGTTGGGCTCTCCAGCGTCGATCACTCCGACGCCTCGGAGAACGAGACCTCGCAGAACCGCAATTTCGACGACAACCGCTGGTATCGTATCCGCGTGCGGGTGACGGACGCGAAAGTGGAAGCCTGGATTGACCAGGAGCAGCTCGTGGACTTGCCGTTGAAAGGCCGCCGGATCGCGCTGCGTCCCGGTGAAATTCAAAAATCCCTGCCGCTTGGAATCGCGACTTTCATGACGACAGCGGCGGTGCGCGATTTCCGGCTGCGGCGGCTACCTTAAACCGCAACGTGTCGGCTCGAGGTGGGCCGTGCACTCCGTGCGCGGCTGGCCGAAGGAACAGACTCACGACCGCGCGCGGCGCGCGCGATCCACCTTATATCAACGGCTGGTGATTTTTTGACTGCGGTGCGGCTGGAAGGTAGGGCCGCGACCTCCGGGCGCGCCTCACGTTGCGTGTCCGTCCAGCCACTCGCGCGCGGAGGTCGCGGCGCCACTCCGGGAAAGTCCAAGTCTTACGAGCCATCGGTATTACATGGGTGCTGCTTTGTTCCAAAGTAAGACGAGCTGACGCGTCTAATAAGCCTCTGTATCCGCGTGGTGATTACGTGGCAGCGCGGTGGCTGCCTAAGACAAACGCCCATCCCCGGATCCGAATGCGCCTGATAGGCATGGCCCATTTTTCCTTTATAATGACCACATGCGCCTGCTTCGGTTTCCAACCGGAAAAAATCCGAAAATATCGTTTCACCGGGGAGGGCAGCTACCCGGGGAAGCGCTGCGCGGATGGGACCACCTGCGCTGCGCTTGAAAAGCATGAATCGCCCGCCCGCACCTGCCTCCCTGCCTGCCACGCTGCCTGCCGGCACCGTGGATGGCATCGCCGAAGATCAACGCCGGGAAGCCGTGCTGAAGACGGGCGCGTTGCAGAGCGCGATTCTGAACAGCGCGAATTTCTCGAGTATCGCTACCGACGCCCAGGGCGTCATTCAGATCTTCAACGTCGGCGCGGAACGCATGCTCGGCTACGCGGCCGCCGATGTGGTGAACAAAATCACGCCGGCTGATATTTCCGATCCGCAGGAAGTGGTCGCCCGGGCCAGGGCGCTCAGTGCGGAATTGGCGACGACGATTGCCCCCGGCTTCGAAGCGCTGGTCTTCAAGGCCTCGCGCGGCATCGAGGATATTTACGAGCTCACCTACATCCGGAAGGACGGCAGCCGTTTCCCCGCGATCGTATCGGTCACGGCCCTACGCGACGACGGCGGAGTCATCATCGGCTATCTGCTGATCGGCACCGACAACACCGCGCGCCAGGAAGTGGAGGAGGAGCGGCGGAAGCTCGACCAGCGGTTGCGCGACCAGCAGTTCTACACGCGCTCCCTCATTGAATCGAACATCGACGCGATCGCGACGACCGATCCGCTCGGGATTATCACCGACGTCAACAACCAGATGGAGGCGCTCACGGGTTGCACGCGCGACGAATTGATCGGTGCCCCGTTCAAGGATTGCTTCACCGATCCGGCGCGGGCCATCGCGGGGATCAAGCGGGTGCTGAGCGAGCGGAAGGTTTCCGATTACGAGCTGACCGCGCGGGCGCGCAACGGCATCGAGACCACGGTCTCCTGCAACGCCACCACGTTTTACGACCGCAATCGGAAGCTCCAAGGCGTGTTCGCCGCCGCCCGCGATGTGACGGAGAAGAAGAAGGCGGAGCTGGCTTTCCAAAAATTACACGACGGGCTGGCGCTGGCCAATGCCGAGCTGGACCAGGCGGGGCGCCTCAAGGACGAGTTTCTCGCGAACATGAGTCACGAGTTGCGCACTCCCCTCAACGCGATTCTGGGTTTGAGCGAAGCCCTCCTTGAACAGGTCTCGGGTCCCCTCACTCCCCGGCAGGTCAAATCCATCTCCACCATCTCCACGAGCGGCGCGCATCTGCTCACTCTCATCAACGACATTCTCGATCTCTCCAAGGTCGAGTCCGGGATGATGGAGCTCAACCCCGAGGAGGTGCGCACTCAGGAATTCGGCGAGAGCTGCCTGATGTTTGTGCGGACGCAGGCGATGCAGAAGAACATTGCCGTGACCTTCGAGCACAACGAGCGCATGACGAAGTTCACGGCCGACGCCAAACGCCTCAAGCAGATCCTCGTGAACCTGCTCACCAATGCCGTGAAGTTCACTCCGGAGGGAGGGCGCATCGGGTTGAAGGTGGGCACGCCGGGGGGCGACGACATGATCCAGTTTACGGTATGGGATACTGGCATCGGCATCGCGCCGGAGAACGAACGAAAACTGTTCCGCGCCTTTTCCCAAATCGACTCGGGCCTGGCCCGCGCCCAGGAGGGCACGGGCTTGGGCTTGGTGCTGGTGGCGAAACTGGTGGAGTTGCACGGGGGCAGCGTGACGCTCGAGAGCAAGCTGGGTGAGGGTAGCCGTTTTATTGTGCGGCTGCCGCAAAGCATCGCGCGCACGCCCGCCAGGGAAAAAACGCTCGATCTCCGAAACTGCCACCGGGCGCTCGTCATCGAAGACGATCCCACCTCGGGCGCCATGCTCGTGAAATATCTCACGGAATTGGGGCTCGATAGCGTGGTGCACGTGCGCGGGGACAAGACGGTGGAGACGGTGTTGCGCGAACGTCCCGATGTCATCCTGTTGGACATCCAGCTGCCGGGCGACAGCGGCTGGGTGGTGTTGGTGCGGCTCAAGGAGCATCCGGAGACGCGGGATATTCCCGTCGCCGTGGTCTCGGTGGTCGATGAGCCGGGTAAATCGCGCACCTTCGGGGCGGCGGCGCATTTTACCAAGCCGATCACCCGGGCGCAGCTCGCCAGTTTCCTGCAGCGCGATGTGGTGTCGGTTATGCCGGCGGCGCCGGATGGCGTCGCGCCTTCGCCTCATTCCGGACCGACCATTTTGCTGGCGGAGGACAACGAGGCCAACGCCCAGACCATCGGCGGCTATCTGGAGGATAAGGGTTACGTGCTGCACTATGCGAAGAACGGGGCCGCGGCCGTGAAGCTCGCGCGCGAGCTGCGGCCTGCGCTGATCCTGATGGATATCCAGATGCCCATCATGGACGGTCTGACCGCGATCTTGGAAATCCGCGCGGACCCCGCGATGAAAACCACTCCTATCGTAGCGCTCACGGCGCTGGCGATGCCCGGCGACCGCGAGCGGTGCATCCTCACCGGCGCTACTGACTACATGAGTAAACCAGTGAGTCTAAAGGCGCTGGCGGAGACGATAAAGCGGCTGCTGCCGAAACAGGGGGATGCATCATAATGGTCAGCTCACGCCTGCATCCACCGGCGACGGTTCTCGTCGTTGACGACGTCGCTGCCAATCGCCTGACGCTTTGCGAACTGCTCGAACCGGAAGACTATCGACTCGTCGAGGCGAGCGATGGGCCTAGCGCGTTGCGGCTGGCCGCAGAGGAACCACCCGACGTCGTATTGCTCGACGTGATGATGCCAGGCATGGATGGTTTTGAAGTCTGCCGCCGACTGCGCGCTGACGGGCGGCTGGCCGAAGTGCCGGTTATTATGGTCACGGCACTCGACGATCATGCTTCGCGGCTCGCAGGCCTTGACGCTGGGGCTGATGATTTCATTACCAAGCCCTTTAACCGCGCCGAACTGCGCGCACGGGTGGGCACGATCGCCCGGCTGAACCGTTACCGCCGGCTGCACGAAGCGCAAGTGGCGTTGCGCGAGAGCGAAAAACATTTTCGCGCGTTGTTTGATTCGGCCGGGGTCGCCGTTTATACCTGTGACGCCGCGGGCAAGATTCAGGACTTCAACCGCCACGCGGTCGAAATGTGGGGGAGGGAACCCAAGCCGGGAGAGAGCGAAGAGTTGTTTTCCGGCTCATTCAAGATGTGCCGGGCCGACGGGTCGATCCTGCCCCGCGAGCAATCGGCCATCGCCGGTGTTTGTGCGGGGAGAATCCCGGACGTGAAGGACCAGGAATTTTTGGTCGAGCGGCATGACGGCTCCCGAATCACCCTTCTGGTCAATATTGTCTCGCTCAAGAATGAGCGGGGGGAAATCACGTGCGTCATCAACAGCTTTTACGATATCACCGCACGCAAGCGGGCGGACGAAGAGAGGCGCGAAAGCGACGAGCGGTATCGCGTGTTGTTCAATTCAATGGACGAGGGCTTCTGTGTGATCGAAGTGCTTTTCGATCAGATGGACCAACCCGTCGATTACCGCTTCCTGGAAACGAATCCAAAGTTCGAGCAACAATCCGGACTCTCTGCCGCGGTGGGAAAAACGGTGCGCGAACTCGTGCCGACGATCGAAGCCGTTTGGATTCAGCGCTTCGGTGAGGTCGCACGGACGGGCAAGTCCACCCGTTTCACGAACCGGGTGGAAGGGCTCAATCGCTGGTTCGACATCCATGCCTTTCGGTTCGGCGAGAGCGCCAATGGGAAGGTGGCGGTCCTATTCAGCGACATCAGTGCGCGCGCATTGGCTGAGCAAACGTTGCGGGCGAGCGAAGCCCGTTTCCGCGCCTTGTTCGACTCGGGGCCGGTCGCGATCTTCTCCTGCGACTCGGCGGGAACGATGCACGATTTCAATCGTCACGCCTTGGAATTATTGGGCCGGAAACCGGAGCCCGGGGAAACCCTCCAGCAGTTTCGCCGCTCCTTCAAATTTTATCAGCCCGACGGCACGAGAATGGCCGATGAGCAAAGCGCGATGCTCAAGGTGTTGAACGGGAGCATTCCCTCGGTGACCGAAGAGGAACTCGTCATCGAACGGCCCGACGGCTTACGGATCACGGTCGTCGCCAACGTTGTCCCGTTGGAGGACGAGCACGGGAAAATCACGGGGGCCATCAATTGTTTTCACGACATCACGGTGCGCAAAGCGACGGAGGCGGTGCAGCGCGAGAACGAGCAGTGGTTACGGGCCGTTTTCGAGCAGTCGGCGGTGGGCGTGGTCCAGACCGACGCGAGCACCGGTCACTTCTTGCGCGTCAACCAGCGGTTTTGCGACATCATTGGCTACACGCGCGAAGAAATGGAGCGGCTCTCGTTCAATGACGTCACTCACACGCAGGACTTGGCGCACAACTTGGAAAACGTAATGCGGCTGCGCGAGGGCTCCGGGCGAGAATTTGCGCAGGAAAAACGGTATGTGCGCAAAGACGGCTCGACCGTGTGGACCAGCATCGCGGTCTCCTCGATCGGGCCGCCAGGCGGAGTGCCGGTTTCGTTCATCGCGTTCGTGCAGGATATCACCGAGCGCAGGCGGCTCGACGAACATTTCTTGCAGGCGCAAAAAATGGAGGCGCTCGGCCAGTTCTCGGGGGGCGTCGCGCACGATTTCAACAACATCCTCGCCGCCATCGGCGGCTACACCGAGCTCTCGCGCATGCTGCTGACGGGGAATCCGGACGTGCATGAACATCTCGGCGCCGTGTTGCAGGCCGCGGGCCGCGCGGCCGATCTCGTGAAACAGATTCTTACCTTCAGCCGACAGCAGCCGCAGGTGAGAAAGTCGATTCGGCTCCAACCGGTGATAACGGAAAGCCTCAAGCTGTTGCGGGCGACTATTCCGACTACGATCGAAATCGAGACGGCGATCGAGGCAGATGCCCCCACCGTGCTGGCCAACGCCAACCAGGTTCACCAAGTCTTGATGAACCTCGCCATCAATGCGGGGCACGCGATGAAAGACCGCCCCGGTCGGCTGCGAGTGACGCTGGAAAGTTTTGTGGTCAGCGCCGAGTATGCAGCCACCAAGCCGCGGCTGGGCACCGGCAGTTACGTGCGCGTGTCGGTCAGCGATACCGGCTGCGGCATGGCTCCGGAGACGTTGCGACGGATATTCGAGCCCTTTTTTACGACGAAGGCGCCGGGCGAGGGCACCGGGTTGGGCTTGTCGGTCCTTCATGGCATCATGGACAGCCATGATGGGGCGGTCACGGTTCACAGCCAACCAGGTGAGGGCACCACCTTTAATCTTTATTTCCCGGCGCACAACGGAGAGGCGGCGGCAGGTTTGATCGACGAAGGCCCCACGCCGCGCGGAAATGGGGAGCGGGTGCTCGTGGTCGATGACGAGGAATTACTCGCGGTGATGGTTCACAAGACTCTCACCCAGCTCGGCTATCAGGCAGAGTCCGCGACCGAACCTGCGGCAGCCCTTGCGTTGGTGCGCGCGGATCCAGGTCGCTTCAAATTGGCGCTTTCGGACCAGACCATGCCCGGCATGACGGGGCTGGCACTCGCGCGCGAACTCCGGGAAATCAGCCCAGGGCTCCCCGTCATTCTTATGACAGGTTACAGTCTGTCGCTGACGGCCGAGCGTATCGAAGAGGCGGGTGTCCGCCAAGTCATGCTCAAACCCGTCACTATCCACTCGCTCGGCACGGCAGTGCACGCCGCGATTTCCGGTGCTCCCCCCCCTTACAATGGCTCGAATTCTCCTTATCGATGACGATGACGCGGTCCGCGCGATGCTCGCCCGCACGCTCGCCTACTTTGGTCACACCGTCATCCAAGCCCGCAACGGCATGGAAGGGCTGGATCTTTTTGCGATGGCAGTCCCCGACTTGGTCATCACGGATATCGTGATGCCCGAGAAGGAAGGAATCGAAGTGATCCTAGCGGTGAGGAATAAGAGACCGACCGTGAAAATTATCGCGATGTCCGGCGGTGGCCGGCAGAGCCCGGCAGATTATCTGCAGATGGCGAAGATGCTCGGCGCGTCCACGGCACTCACGAAACCATTCTCCACCGAAGTGTTGATGGCGGCGGTGGATGAATTGTTGGCCACCGGTGCCTCACCAATCCAAACCTAGTTGCAGCCTTTGTTGGACGACGGAGGAGCCGCGTGACAGCCGCTTGACTCACCTGCGTGAGGCGCGAGAAGTGAATCATGGCAAACCAGAGTTTCTCCCGGACCGGCATTTCACGAGCGACCGCGTGCCTCGTCTCCGTCCTTTTGTGCGTCCACGTTTTCGCCGGCTGCGGCAAGCCGTCCTCGATGGGCGGTGACGCGGCCGACGCTGGCACGGTGAATCCGAAGGTGCCGAAGGGCGCCAAGAGTTCCGGTGGCCGCATCGCTGTGATCGAGACCGACAAAGGCACGATCGAGTTCGAGTTGCTCGCGCAGGATGCGCCGAAGGCGGTGGAAAATTTTCGGTTGCTCGCGGAGCACGGCTATTACGACGGCCTGACGTTTCACCGGATCCTGAAGGGTTTCATGCTGCAAGGCGGCGATCCCAAGGGCAACGGCACCGGTGGTGAGAGCGCGTGGGGCGGCAAGTTCGCCGACGAGATCTCCGCGACCTCCGAGGTCTATCGTCGCGGCTACAAGCGCGGCATCGTCGCGATGGCGAACGCCGGGCCCAACACGAACAGCAGCCAGTTTTTTATCATGCATCAGGACTACTCGTTGCCGCCCGCGTATGTGATCTTCGGCAAGGTCACCAAGGGTATCGAAGTAGTGGACACGCTGGCTGCCACTGCGACCACGACGGGCATGGACGGCGACCGGAGCCAGCCCGTCGCCCCCGTGATCATGCGCAAGGTCACGATTAAGCCGTAGGTTCACCCTCCGCATTGGAGCCCGCGCGCGGGCCCAGCCCTTTCTTACCCCAGACCCCATGAACGAAAAAAACCTCCTCGGCTTCTCGCGTCGCGAATTCATTAAAACCTCGGGCCGCATCGCGACCGTTTCCGCCCTGAGCGGGATCGCGTTGCCGCATGTGCACGCCGCCAGCAGCGACCTGATTCAGGTTGCTCTCGTTGGCTGTGGTGGGCGCGGCACGGGTGCGGCGGGCCAGGCGCTGTCGACGACGAGCGGACCGATCAAGCTGGTCGCGATGGCCGATGCGTTCGAGCCCCGGCTGACTGCGTCGCTCGAGCGGCTGATGAAGGCGCCGTTCGCCGCGAAGATCGAGGTGCCGCCGGAGCGGAAATTCCTCGGCCTCGACGCCTACAAAGCAGCGATGGATGTGCTGAAGCCGGGCGATGTCGTGATCCTGGCGACGCCGCCGGCATTTCGCTGGGTGCATTTTAGCTACGCGATCGCGAAGGGGCTGCACGTGTTCATGGAGAAGCCGGTCACCGTCGATGGGCCCACGAGCAAGCGCATGCTCGCGCTGGGCGAGGCGGCTTCGGCGAAGAATTTAAAGGTCGGCGTGGGACTGATGTGCCGGCACTGCGCGAGTCGCACGGAGCTTGCCGACCGCATCAAGCAGGGCGCGATCGGCGATCTCATCCTGATGCGCGCTTATCGCATGCACGGGCCGGTGGGATTCTTCGCGTCGCCACCGAAGCCGCCGGAGAAGAGCGATCTGATGTATCAGATCGAGCGGTTCCACAGCTTCCTCTGGGCGAGCGGCGGCAGCTTCAGCGACTTCTACATTCACAACATCGACGAGTGCTGCTGGATGAAGGACGCGTGGCCGGTCAAGGCGCAGGCGAGCGGCGGGCGGCATTATCGCGGCGACAGCGTGGACCAGAATTTCGACGTCTACTCGGTGGAATACACCTTCGCCGACGGGGCGAAACTCTTCCTCGAGGGCCGTTGTATCAAGGGTGCGGTGACGGACCACTCGAGCGTGGCGCACGGCAGCAAGGGTTTCGCCATCATCTCGGAAAAAGGCCACATGCCGTCGCGCGCGTCGCTTTATCGCGGCCAGAGCAAATCAGCCAACGACGTCATCTGGTCCGTCGCGCAGCCCGAGCCGAATCCCTATCAGCTCGAATGGGATCATCTCATCGGCGCGATTCGGGCGGACACGCCTTACAATGAGGTCAAGCGGGGCGTCGAAGCGAGTCTGGTGACTTCGATGGGTCGGATG
>JANPIT010000584.1:0-10621 GCA_031425115.1 Opitutaceae bacterium
AGGAAATCGTCGACGAACAACTCGCGGCGTGAACCGATCTCGATGGTGGCCGGTGCGGCCATCGTGGCCGAGGAGAGCACGCCACCCATCAGGAAGGTGAATAGAAGGCTTGTCTTCAAAATTGGCCTTTCACGCCGACGATCAAACTTTGTCCCCATTCCATGACGCGCGTGGTGCCAATCGTGGTCGGCGTGGTGGGGGAGTATTGCTTGAGAATGTCCACATAGCCTCCCGGGGTGTTGAAATCACTCAGGGAAGAATAGACGCTCAAGCGGCGAGTGAAACTGTATTCCGCGCTAAGGGTAAAGCGCTTCTGCGCCCCCTGCCATTGATACGTGTCCGGCGGAGTAACGGTGCTCGCCGCCACCGGAGCACGGCGCGTCTCTCCTTGCTCGGAGGCCGAGAACTTGATCGCGAACCGCGGCCGGGTGAAATTCACGCCCCAGCTCATCGTTTCCGGATTGAAGCCGGTGAAGTCCGCCGTCGCCGAGCCGTCGAGCTCGGACTTCGTGTAATTGACGAAGACTTGCAGGCCACGCGCCCACCGCGGCAGGAACAGCAGCGATTGCCGGTAGGCAAACTCCACGCCGCGCACGCGGGCGTCGCCGCCGTTGCCGCGGGTCACGATATTGTAATTGATCGCATCACCGGCGGCGGCCACGACGCCGTATTCTTCCAGCAACTCGGGCGTGGCGAGAAAGCTTTGTATCGTGAAAAAGTTTTTCAGGTCCTTCTGGAAAACACCCACCGAACCAAAGCCGCCCTTGATAAGATAGGACTCGAGCGAGAGGTCGTAATTGTTCGCCTCCCACGGCTTCAGGCGATTGTTGATCACAGTCACGACCTGCGTCGTTGAGGCCGGCGTGACCGCGGAATAGGTCACACCGGGAATGATGAAAGGCAGATTGGGACGCCCGATGGTGCGGGCGTAGCCAAACCTCAGCACGAGATCGTCCATCAGATTATAGCTCGCGTTGAGACTGGGATAAAATCCGCCGTAGTTCGTCTTCTCGCGGGTGCCCCGCTCAGTGTAGGTGAGCCGCGCCACCGTCAGCGCATCGGTCGCAATGGGAATGAACTGCCCCGCGGCATTCCGCGCCAGGCTGCCGTTCGCGTTCTTCACGAACTGCGCCGCAGGATCCACCTTGGGGCCCTGGCCTTTGTCGTCTGTGCGCTCGTAGCGCACGCCGCCCACAAGCCACAGACGGTTGTTCAAGAGGCGGGCGTCGGCGCGCAAATAAGCCGCGGAGATGGTCTCCTCCAGCTTCTTGGAATTGTTGACGCGCGTCTGGTGCGCGAGTGCTTCGTTGAGCACGAAGTAACCGGGCTGCGCCTGATAGAGGCCATACAGCTTGCCGAGATCGACCCACTGCACTCTTCCCCCGATCAACGGCGGGGCGATTTCGGAGTAGGCGGTGTTGATGAGGTCGTAGCTCCCGACGAGCCGGTCCGCCGCAGGCGCGGTCGAGCGAAAAGTGAATTGCTGGTCGAGCGTCCATCGCTTCTGGACCTCCTGCGTCGCCGCGACGCCGGTTTGCATCGTGAAAGGAATGCGTCCCTGAAACTCCCGCCGGAAATCCAGCCGACCCTGCAGCTTGTCGACAATGTTTCCGCGATCGAACGTCGACGCAGTGTTAACTGTATAGAGCCGGCCATCGTAGTGGTTGACCGGATTTCCCACGCGATCCCGGATGCTATAGCTATCGGCTGCCAGATCGTTCGCACGCTTGGCGGCGCCGTTGATGCCATCACCCCGGATAAGGAGGTTGGGGATCGAGATCGACGCCGTTCCGAAGTAACCGGTCTCGAACGTCGGCTCGAAATAGAAGCTGGAATACGAATAACTCGCGCTGGCATCGACGCGCCATCCCTCGCCCAGATGCTTGTATTTCAACACGGCGTGAGTCGTGTGGCTGAGCAGATTCTGCCACGAGAACGATTGGCTCGTCGAACCCACGCCCGTCGCCGCGCCTTGAGTGAAGGTCGGGCTGCCCGTTGCCCCCGCCCCATACGTGACTCCGACGCCGTTGGTTCCCTGATCGGCGTCGCGACCCCGGTAGGTTACGCTCGCATTGAAGATATTTTTGTCACCGATCTTCCAATCCACCCCCACCCGGCCCGAACGCACGGTCACTAACTGTGTCCCCAGTTGACTGGAGCTCGACGATTGAAAGCCGGCGATCTGATTCCATCCGACCGTGGTCACCTCGTTGGTATTGTAGTTCAGTTTGTTCGCCGCCGAGAGCGAAATGGCGAACGACTTGCTGACGGGGTGCAGGTAATCGAACTCGAAGGAGGGCCGGTGCGGCCGCGAATCCATCGTCCGGTGCGGGCCCGCGCGTTCGTCGATATCGACGCCATAGTCGGGATTGAAAGAGGTGAAGACGTTATACTTCAACTGCCGCTTGGTATGCTCGAAGCCGCTGCGCGTGGTGATGTTGATCGCGCCGCCCAGTCCATTGGCGGCCGCGTCGGGTGTCGGCACCTTGGTGACTTCAATGGTCGAGATGTTGGTGGTCGGAACGGCAAGCAGGCTGACCGCGCGCGTATCGCCCGTAAACGAACCCGCCAGATCGACTCCATCGACCGTGATGGCCGAGGTCTCGGGCGGCAGGCCGCGCAGCGAGGCGCTCACGCCCGCTTTGCCCGAGTAGCCAATGGAAACTCCCGGAATGTAGCGGATGAAGTCCGCGATATTGTCGTCACTGCCCGTGGGATATTCGTCGATGGCGACGACGTTTTTGATGTTGGGCGACTGGCGCTGCTGATTCAGCGCCAACGTCTGTGCATTCTGGTCGCGCGCCTCGATCACCTCGTGCTTCGCCAGGACGACCACCTTGTCCCCACCTGCCGATGCGCCTTCGCGCGCGAGGGAAAGCTCAACGGTGGCCACCTGCCCCGCCACCACGTTGACCAGCGCCACCTGATCGGTCAGCCCGACATAAGTCGCGCGCACGCGCACCTGCCCCGCCGGAAGCGCGGAGAAACGGAAGAAACCGTTTTGGTCAGTGGCCGTGATCCGATTCGTCCCTTCCACCTGCACGCTCACATTGTTGAGATAAGCACCGCTCGATTGGTTGGAGACGCGGCCCTCGATCCGGCCCCCGCCGGTGGCCGACTGAGCCGAGAGCGGATTGAAGCCCAGCGCGGCGGCGACAAAAACCAAAACGCCGACAAAGATTTTTGAAAACGAAACGACCGAGGATCGCCGATTCGCAGGGTGAAGGCTTGGCGTGTTGTGCATGATGAAGGAGTGCCCGTGCGCGTCTAGAAAGCCGCCGAAAGCTTAGCGGTAACGGGGAGCTTCGACGTTCGTCCGAGTGAAACGGCCCGCGCCACAGCGACAAAAGCAATCAACTGGTCACATCTGTTGCCCAAAGGCTCACTGAAGAATCGGCGTTGATTTCGCTTCCTGGGAAGGGACAAAAGTCGATGCGTCTGCACCGTCTGCCAAATCAGTTTCGCCAACAGGTCACTCCATTTTCCCAGTTGCAGCCCGGTTTACCCTATTGCGCTACGCCGGCCGCCTCCCGCTAAGCTCACGCCCACTCGATCCAACATGCGCTCCTCTCTCGTTCGCAACCGCTGGCGCGAAAACCAGCCCGCCCGGATTGCCTGCCAATACTACCCCACGGCTTCCATGCCCGCGCACGCCGCCAAGGCGGGCTTCGATGCCATCTGGCTGGACGCCGAGCACAACACCTGGGACCGCCGCGAACTCCAACGCATGATCGCCCTTCATCACCTGGCGAACATCGATTGCATCGTCCGCACCGGCAGCCGCAATCCGACCGACCTCTATCACCTGCTCGAGGACGGCGCGACCGGACTGATGATTCCGCTGGTGGATACCGCAGCCGACGCCGCCGCACTCGCCCGCGCCGTAAAGTTTCCCCCGTTGGGCGAACGGGGCCTCGACGGCGCTGGCCTCGACAACGACTTCTACCTCGCCGGCACCGCAACGTATCCCGAAGCGGCCAATCGGGAGACGCTGCTCATCGTCCAGATCGAGACCCCCGAATCGTTGGCCAACATCGAGGCGATCGCGGAAACTCCGGGCGTCGACGGCCTCTTTATCGGACCGGGCGACCTGGCGCTGAGATTGCAATGTCCGCTCGATTGGAATCACCCAAAAATGATCGCCGCGGAGGACGCCGTCGCTGAAGCCGCCCGCCGGCATGGCGTTGCTTGGGGCCGGCCCGCCGGCACCGTCGAGCAGATCGCGCGCATCGCCCGCAAGGGCGCCCGGCTGATCGTGCACGGCAGCGACTTCGGCGCGCTGATGACGATGCTGCCCTCCTACGCCCAAGCTCTCCAGCAAGGCTTGGCGCCCTGACCTCGCCCGTCTTCCGTTATTTCCCGTCGACCGGAGGCAGCTTGTCCTCCGGTGACGTCGCTCCGATGTAGCGATCCATCCGGTCCGTCTTGGTCCAAAGTTCGAGATGCCTGACATCGAGCGCGCCGGCAACGGATCCGGTGGGCCTTGGCGCAGCAACATCTTCAGGACGCCGCATCTCCCACCAACATTGCCCGCAGTGGTTGTGCTCGTGATCGACCGCGAAACCGGCCGCGCCCATCATCGGGCCAATCCACCCGATGCAATGGTCGCAGTAGTCGTGGTGTTGCGCGAGGCCGTTGCGGATCAGAAAGCCCTTGGACGGACAGTCCGTGATATCGATCCGAAACACCCCCGGCGCCTGCGAAATCGAGAAACCCAATTCAGGTGACTCCTCGTTCAAGGTATGGCCCCAATACTTCGCCATGCCGGCAAAGCCTTCCGCGGCGATTAGTCCCATGGCATGACGCTGACTGTCTCGCGCGATCGCCTCGGCCCAGTAGTCGCGCAGCAGAAGCTCGCCGCCCATCCGCTCGAGCCAGTCGAACGTCCACTCATAGTATCCGGGGAAATCGTAACATCCCATCATGGCGTCACCTTCCTGATCTCGGCCATGTCCTGCAGCGGAAGCTTCGCCTCGGGCTTTACGAAGGTGTGCCGGCAAGAGCCATCGCCGCCGTGCAGCCGCATTTCGAGACCCGCCGCCTCCGCGCGAGCAGACCCGAGAAAGTAGCAGTGCTGACAAAACTCGGGCACGATCTCTCGTCCGCCAGCCCTAAGGTGGGCGATCGCCGGACATCGCTTCACGCAGACCTCGACGCGATCCGCGGCCTCCTGCACCTCCACCTCCGCACCGGGTTCCGCCGCGAAAAACGCCCGCCAATACGCCGCGACCCCGGCCAGCCCCGCCGTCCGCCATTGTCGGTTCACCGGCTCGTAGTAACCTCTACCCAACTCGGTCAGATAGCTGCGCCACCCCGCATGCCCGAAACGCCCAAGCAAGAAGCGAAACGTCGCGTTGATAGCGTAGTAGAAATCCGCCGCACCCTGCGGCTTCGTGTCGCGGTAGGGAAGTTCGGAAGGCGAGGGCATTGAAAATTGAATACAGTGCTGTCTTCTCAGGGACAGAACATATGAAGCGGCCTGATTAGCTTACCAGCTGTGAGGATTTCACCCATTCACCCAGCGATTTTTGCTCACCTGCCCCTTCACCGTGTTGTCACTTCGCGTCCGCCACCGCCGCCGTTTCCCGAGCATGCGCTTCAATGAAGGTTCGGCACTCGTCGGTCAGCGGATATTCGAGGAAGCTCGCGGCCGACGAAAATATCCCGCGACACACCAGGAGATGCTTCAAGCCAGTGAGCCAGCACGCGATCTTCTCCCCGCCGTAGATGCCGAAAAGAATCCTTCTCATGTCCGCCTCGACTTCCTGCGCCTCGGACAGGCAATCCGCCTGACAATAGGCGGCGATCTGTCGCAAATGCTCGGGCACCGCCACGGCGCCGCCGAACATGAAGCCGTCATAGCCTGCCTGGAGGTAATCGAGGCAGTGAAATTCGTCTCCATTGAGCAGCCGCAAGCCGGGCTTGCGCTGGCGCGCCTCCAAGGCGCACTGCCGCCGCTCC
Source organism: Opitutaceae bacterium (assembly GCA_031425115.1). Taxonomy (GTDB): domain Bacteria; phylum Verrucomicrobiota; class Verrucomicrobiia; order Opitutales; family Opitutaceae; genus ER46. Next base: position 5,962 of record JANPIT010000584.1, read on the forward strand.
GGAGCCGCCGAGCTATCCTTCACGAAGGCGACATTGGGCAGGCAGTAAATTTCCACGAGATGTTCCTCCGGGATCATAATCGGGCGATGTTTACCCATGTCGTAGATGCCCACCGGCAACGTGCTCGCCTCCACCGCGCCGCGAAAAAAATTCACGACCCGCTGCGGGGTGGCATTCATGAACGTGGCCGGCGGAGCAATCACCACATAGTCCGCACCCGCCGCCGCCGCCAACGCGACATTATCGCGGATGCGCGGGATGGAATTGTCGGAGACCTGCGCCGCAATCTTCAGTTTCCCCCCAGCCGCCTCTACCGCCGTCTCGATCAGGCGCGCCTTCTCGCGCTCGGGCAACCACGGCCCCTCCCCGCAGGTGCCGGCCAAAAACAGCCCGTCGATCGCCTGCTCTCGCGCATCTTGGATCAACCTCCGCACGGATGGAACATCGACTTCGAGCGTCGGAAGCAAGGGGGTCGGCACGGCCGACCAGATTTGCACAGGAGCAGCAGGGTTCATCGCTGGGCATAAAGCTTTGAAACCTGCCATCCACCTAGCCTGAACTACTGGTAAACTCTTATGACGAGCTTACCCGCAATGGAGCTGCCCAAACGGCTCTCCCTTTCCGCTCAAGCCGCCGCGACGATCCGCGAGGCCATCCGCAACGGCTCGTGGGAACAGTCCGTTCCCAGCGAGCGCCGGCTATGCGAGATGTTCCAGATCAGCCGGCCCACCGTCCGGACTGCGCTGCACCTGTTGGAGAAAGAAGGCCTCATCGAGATTCGTCAGGGACGACGCAACCGCATCCTGCGCGGCGCGGGACAAAAAGCCGTCGCGCGCAAACGCACCGTCGGGATCCTGACCCACGTGCCGATCGCGCAGATGCCCCTCTCCACCTACCAGCGCATCAGCGAAATGCGCGCCCACCTCGCCGACCACGGCTTCACGGCGGAGATCGTCGTCTGTCAGGCACGCAGCCCTCGCGCGCAACGCCGCAAACTCGAGGACCTCACCCGCGAAAATAAAATCTTTTGCTGGGTGCTGCTTTCCGCCAGCCGCGAACTCCAAGCGTGGTTTTCCGAGGGATCCATTCCAGCTCTGCTGTTGGGTTCCTGCCATCCCGCCATCAAGCTTCCGTCGCTGGACATCGACTACCGCTCAGTTTGCCGGCACGCCGCCGGCATCTTTCTAGGCAAGGGACACCGGCGGCTCGCACTCGTGGTTCCAAACTCCGGCGTCGCCGGGGACGTCGCCAGCGAGGAGGGCTTCCGCGAGGCGGTCGCCGCTCGGGCGCAGCTCGACGATGCTCGCGCCATCATCGTGCGGCACAACGGCACCGCGCAGCACATCGCCCTCAAGCTCGACGCCCTCTTCAACTCCGATCGACCGCCCACCGCCCTCCTCGTGGCCAAGCCGCAGCATGTCTTTATAGTCATCATCTATTTGTTGAAGCGCGGCCTGTCGGTGCCAGACACCGTCTCCCTCATCGCTCGCGATCACGATAATTTTTTCGCAAACGTGCTGCCGCCGATCGCACACTACACGCCGCAGGAGGAAACGTTCGCCCATCGGCTCACTCGCCTGATGTTGCAGATGGTGAACCAAGGCTATCTTGCCACGGAACCGAGCCTCCTCTTTCCCCGCTATTTCCCGGGCGGCACCGTGCGACACTTGAGTTGATCCAACTCAATGCCGCCAGGCACGAGCACGTTTCCGACCCAAACTATTCAGGATGCCTGCCGCGGCACTCCGGTTTGCATGGTTTCGTAGAGCTTCACCTTCGCGTTGTCGGGTTCATACACTCGGTCTTCATGGATCATCGCCGCCGCAGCCGCCGGGATCGCTGGATGACAGCCCGCCGCCACTGCGGCAAACACCGCCGCCCCCAGGCAAGCACGCTCCGAGCATGCCGGCGTGATCATGGGCAGGCCAAGCATGTCGGCTTCGATTTGCAGCCATAACGGACTGCGCGCTCCTCCGCCGGTAGCGACGGCACGCCGCGGGGCCGCGCCTCCGTCGGTGACGACCCGCACGAGTTCACGATGCGACGCAGCGACTCGCTCCATGATCGCGCGCGTCGCGGCCCCGGGCTCCGATGCTGCGCCGCGCCACGCGATACCAGCGGGCGCGCGCGCCGCCTGCGCGAGCAGTTCCTCGATCGAATACTGCGGCGCGAAACGCCGCTGGTAGTCTTCTAGTTGCCCCGCGCCGTTCGGGTCGAACGCCAAACGCCAGAAACTCACGCCGTCCACATGTCGTCCATGATAGCAGCCCACCCTTGGCGCCGGCGCATCAACCAGTATCAGCGCGGCCAGGACGGTTCCGGTGGAGATGCTTAAATCCGCCAGCCGCCCCAGTCCCGAGCCGATGGCCGCCGCGTGGTGATCGAGCGCACCCACCGCAAACGGAATTCCCGCCGGCACGCCGAGGCGTTCAACGGCCGTCGCCACCGTCTGGCCGGCCGGTGTCCCCGGCCGCAGCGGGACGGAGAATTGTGACGCGCTGACGCCATACTCCCGCAGCGCATCGGGCCACCACCTTTCGTTCACGAGATCATACGAGGCCAGGAACGCGACCGTGCTCGCATCTCCGACTCGCTCGCCCGTCAGCTCGAAGGTCAAATAATCTGAAATGGACATCACCCGCCGGGCGCGCGCCCACCGCGCAGGCTCATGGCCTTGCAGCCAGCGCCACTTGGCGGCGGCGGCTTGACCGGACAAATCCCCGAAACCAATCGTGCGCCGAAATTCCTCCGTCCGGGAGAATGCCGTCAGCGACGGCTCCATCGGATCGCCGCGGGAATCCGTCCACATGATCAGCGGTGTCAGCGGCTCATCCTGCGCGTCGAGCAGAAGGAACGTCGTCGCTTGGGATGAATACGAAATTCCAGCGATGTCGCTCGCGCTCGCGCTTGCCTCGCTTAACGCCGCGGCCAACCCACGTCGCAATGCGCTCCAAAATTCCTCCACCGCCAGTTCACACCTGCCCGGCGCCGGCACCGTCTTGTTCACCGGAACGCGGCCGAGTCCCTTGAGCACACCTCGCTCGTCGAATAAACCGACCTTGAAATACGACGTGCCGAGATCGATGCCGAGCAGCAGGGGCATGAGGGATACTCGGTGACTATCCGCTCGCTCGCAGCAACGCCAGCGTCTCCTCGACGATGCGCGGGCCGTTGTCCCACGCAAAGAGCGCGTTCCGCGCTTCGTAGAACGCCTTCGCGTCCGCCTCGGCGGTGACGATGTAGGCCTGCAGTTCTCCGTTCGCGAGGGTGATGACAAATGTTTCGGGCGAGCGGCGTTTCACCTCCAGCGCATACTCGACAAAAAACTCGCCCGGCCAGCACACGATTTTCCACGGCCCGATCTCGATCACCTGGATCTCCGCCGGCGAGCACTCGCGCGCCGCCGCCTCCAGCCGTCCGTCGAGTGCCGCGGTCGCGAGTTCCGCCGTTTCCTCCGCTCCAAATACATCGCACTCCGCCGTGCGCACCGCAGCGCGCGGCGCGCCCTCGCGTTGCAGCCGCGCGAAGCGTTCGCCCGCCTCCGCCAAGGCCCGCTCCGCGACTTCTCGCGGGGGCATCGTGCGCAGTTTCAACTCCACCTCGCGTCGCCGCACCGCGATGCGCGCGTGATCGACGAACGTCATCGCGGGCCACGCTTCCTCCACCGCACGGCCCAGCAATTCGCCAAGCCGCTGCGCTTCCGCAAAGGTGTTGGCGCGCGTCACGTGACGCGGACTCTGATTTCCAGACGCGCCATTATGATAGAGCACCGGGCACGCCGCGCCGAGCAGATGCTCCTGCAGATACCGTCGCGTGAAGTAGGGAAAATCAGCGCTGATCAAGGTCGAGTCCTCGTGCAGCACCGTCGGGTGCATCGCATAAACGAGCATCGCCGCAATCGGCGCGCCTCCCTCACACGCTCGCGCCACCAGTAGCGGCACGTCCGGGTCGGCCGGCCCCAGCGGCTCGTGACGGTTTCCGCCGACGCCCTGCGCGCGCGCCACCACGAACCCGAGTTGCGCGGGCTGTGCCGCCTCCACCGCGGCACGCGCCGCCGCCACCATCTGATTGGCCGCCCACGCCAGATATGCCAGATCGGCTTTCGGCACCGTGGCATCGGCGGAATTGCTCACATAATCCACGAGCACCGGCCCCGAGTGCGTGTGCGTCGTCGTGATCGCGATCGCCTCCGTGGGCACGCCGGTTTCCGTCGCGATCCGCGTGCGCACCTCGGCGGCGAAGCGCTTGCTCACGTGAATCAGGTCGTTCGCCAAAAAGAGGGCGTGCCCCTCGCCCTGCCTTAGGTAGAGCGCCGCGCACTGCAATGGATCGTGCACGTCGGTGCTGTCGCGCGCGACATGCGGATAGCCGTAGAGAAAAACACTCCGCGCCGGCGTGAGATCCCTCACCGCAGCACCCGCCAGCAGCCCAGCGGCAGAGGAAGCGTCAGCAGAAAAATTCATGGCGAACGGTGCCACAGCGTGTCTCAGCGGTGCGGCGAGTAAATGTTAATATATGTTAGAAGTCACATTTTGTTGACATTATCTACCATTGGTCGAGTTTTTACTACCAGCGTGCGCAACCTCCCGTCAGCCGCCCGGCAGTCCACGATTCGCGAGCGTTTCGCCGAGCGGCCAGGCGTCTCGATCGCGACGCTCGC
>JANPIT010000585.1:0-12472 GCA_031425115.1 Opitutaceae bacterium
CAAATAATGGCGGGAACAATGGGATTGGCCGCGGCGTCCAGCTCTGTCCAATCTCCGCCATGCGCCTGATTCGCTCTAGACTTGTTGTCGTTTTTTTCCTCGTTGCGGCTGCGCTGCGCGCGCAGTCGAGCGTGCCGACGCAGATTCAACCCTTTACCGCCCAACCCCACGCACCGGGCGGTCAGGCCGTGACGGTGGATGCCAGCAACTACTTCACGCTGCCGGGCGTCGTCGGCACGCAGTTCGTTCGCTACGAGACGGTGCTCGGGCGGTTCAGTGTGGAATTGCGAAACGATATGGCGCCGCGCCATGTGGCCAACTTCCTCGCCTATGTGCGAGCCAACGCTTACTCGAACACGTTCATCCATCGTTCGGCGGCGCTGGAAGCGACCGGTGGGACCTCGATCGTGCAAGGCGGCGGTTATGCTTACCGTCTGCCGTTTGAAATTCTCCCCGTCGGCAAATTCGCGCCGGTCGCGCTCGAATACAATCTGGCCAATGCGCGCGGCACCCTCGCCGCCGCGCGTTCCAGCGATGTGAACAGCGCGACCAGCGAGTGGTATTTCAACGTCCGCGATAACTCCAACATCCTCAACCAAGCCAATGGGGGCGGCTACACGGTGTTCGGCCGCGTGCTGGGCACGGGGATGACCGTGGTGGACGCGATGGCCTCAGTGCCGCGTTTCAATGCCGGTGCGCCCTTCAACGAAGTGCCGCTGCGCAATTATACTTCTGGTGATCCGAACGCCGCGAACCTCGTCGCCATCACGTCCATCAGCCCAGCCACGCTTTTTCCGACCGGTGGCGGGCCATCCGTGATTGAATTCGCCGTGCAGAACTCGGCACCCTCGGTAGTCGCCGCGGTGCTCTCCGGCTCGACGCTCACGCTCACGCCGGTCAGCCCCGGCACGGCCAACATCACGGTGCGCGCCACGGATGCGAACGGCAACGCGGCGGAAAATACCTTTGCGGTGACAATCGCCTCGGTCGCGCCCGCTTTCACGACGCAACCGATGGCGCAGACGATGGCTGCGGGAAATACCGTCGTGTTTTGTGCCCCGGCGACCGCGGCAGGCAGCTATCGCTGGGAACGGAACGGCGTGGCGCTGCCGGGTGCCACGACCGGCACGCTCGTGATCAACAACGTCTCTGCCGCGGACGAGGGGGTGTATGTGGCGTTCGCCTCGAATTCGGTGGGCAGCATCACCAGCAATCCGGCCCGCCTCACGGTGATCGCCGCGGATGCGGTGAATGTGGCTCGGCTGGTGAATCTCTCGATTCTCACGACGGCGGGCGCAGGCGCGCGTATCCTAACTATGGGTGCGTTCATCGGGCCGGGTGGCGCGCGGGGCGAACTGCCGCTGGTGATTCGCGGCGTGGGCCCGACCCTGGCGCAGGCCCCCTTCAATGTGAGTGGCGTGCTGGCGGATCCGGTCATGAATTTTTACGCCGCTGGTGCGACGAACCCCATTGAGACCAACGACAACTGGGGCGGCAGCGCCTCGCTGGCGGCGGCGTTTCGCTCGGTGGCGGCGTTTGACCTGCCGGTCGCGAGTTTGGACAGCGCCATCGTGCGTTCGGCGCCGGGTGTTTCCACTGGCGGCTACACCGTGCAAGTGACCGGTAAGGGCAACGCGAGTGGCACGGTCATCGCGGAAATGTATGATGCGGCCGGTGACGCGCGGACGGCGACGACTCCGCGTCTCGTGAATCTTTCCACGCGGGCGGAGATTGATCCTAACGCGGACCTCGCGGTCGGTTTCGTGCTGGGCGGGCAAGGCGGGCGCACGGTGTTGGTGCGCGGGGTGGGCCCATCGCTTGGGGCCTTTGGGCTGACTGGTGTCGTCGCCGATCCGCGGCTCGAGTTGTTCAATAACAACACGGGGCAGCGGATCGCGTTCAACGATGACTGGGCCGGAAGTTTGGAGATCGCCACGGCGGCCGCATCGGTCGGTGCCTTTGCGCTGTCTGGTCCGGCGTCAAAGGACGCGGTGTTGCTCGTGACGCTGCCGCCCGGGCCGTATAGTGCCCGGGTCCGAGGCGCGACGGGTGGCGGCACCGTGCTTGTTGAAGTTTACGAAGTGAGATAGTCGTGGTTGGGGGGAAGTCGCTCAATGTCGGGTTGCGTAGTGGTGTGACTTGGACGGAAATCGGGTGGCACCGTTTCTTTTCTGCGCAGTTCAACCCCTGCTCCCATGATTGCACTTCCGGCTCCGCGACTTCTCCTGTCCGCCACGATCACCGTTGTGATCGCGTTCGTCGTCCCCCGCGCGTTCGCGCAAAATTTCTACATCGTCGGTAAGACCGAGGGATTTGTGCAGAGGAGCAGCGCGGGTGCCGTGGCGGATCCCGACCGGACCTTCGAGTTCAGCGCCGCGGCCGGGACCAATGTGACGCTCGCGCTACCCTCTGGGGCCACGCAAGCGCTGCCCTTCAATGCGCGGGATCAGGAATTTGTCTTCCAACAGACGTTTGCCAGCAAGGCGGCCCTCGACGCGGCGTATCCGGCCGGAACCTACCGGATGACGGGGACGGGGATCCCGGCCCTGTCTTTCAACCTCACCGCGGACGCCTTTCCCTCCGTCACGCCGCAAGTGACCGGCGGCACCTGGAATCCCGGCGGGCTGCTGGTGGTCGATCCCGCCCAGACTACGACGATTTCTTTCAGCACCTTCACCGGCTATGCGAACACCGGCGTCGCCGGCCATATGGCGACCGAGGTCAGCGGACTGAACGACACGGTCAGCATCGAAAGCGAGATAGCCACCCGGGCGATCTTCGGGCTGCCGGTGGCGGCGGCGCCGATCACCACCATCACGATTCCGGCCGGTCGGCTGACCAATGGTCGCGCCTACGAGGGCGCGATTCAGTTCGATACGCTCACCACCCTCGACACCACCACGGTGGCCGGAGGCGGGGTGGTCGCGATTTTCTCCAAAGAGCTGAAATTCTTCATTGCAGCGCAGGCGCCGGGCACGACCACGCCGGCGCCAGTGATCGTCAGCCAACCTGCAAATCAAACGGGTGTGCCGGGCGGCGCGGTCACCTTCAACCTTGGCGTGACCGTGGGTGGCAGTAACCAGCTCAACAACGTCGGATCTCGGTTTTATTTCAATGGGCGCGAGCTCAACCTCGACGGCACCAAATACCGTTTCAGCAACACAGGCTTCGGCTTGACGGTGACCAATCTCACGGCGGCCGATGCGGGCAGTTACTCCGTCATGGTGATCAACGCGGGCGGCATCGTGCGCTCTGCGGCGGCGACATTGACGCTCGGCACCCCGACGGCACCGACCTTTGCGCGCCAACCGGCGTCGCAGACGGTGACGCAAGGCAGCACGGTGGTGTTCTCCGTGGCGTCCCCGGGAATTCCTACGCCGACGTTTCAGTGGAGGCTCAGCAACGTCGATCTCCCCGGGCAGATTGGACCGACCCTTTTGATTCCCGGCGCGGGTCCCGCGAATGCCGGCAACTACACGGTCGTGGCGACAAATGCCAACGGGTCCGCCACGAGTGCGGTGGCGACGCTTACCTTGAGCACGGCGGTGAACGATCCGGGCCGGCTCATCAACCTTTCGATTCTTACGCCGCTCACGGCCGGCGAGACGATGACGATGGGCACGGTCCTCGGCGGCAACGGCACGAGTGGCGCCAAGCCGCTGCTCGCGCGGGCTGCCGGCCCGTCTCTCGCGCAGTTGGGCGTAAGCCCGTTTCTGCCGGATCCGACGATGGCGCTCGTTAGCACCAGCTCCTCGCCCGCGGTCACCGTTGCCAGCAATAACGATTGGAGTGGCACGGCGGCGCTCAGCACCGCGTTCACCTCGGTGGGCGCGTTCGCCTATGTCGCCGCGAACTCGCGCGACGCAGCCATCTTCCAGACCGGTCTCGCACCAGGAAATTATACGGTGCAGGTGAGCGATGCCGGCACCGGCACGGGCACGGTCATCGCCGAACTCTACGATGCGACGGCCAACGGCACGTTCACTGCGGCCACGCCGCGTCTCATCAACGTCTCGGTGCTCAAATCCATCGGCACGGGTTCGTCCCTCACCGCGGGTTTCTACATTGGCGGCAGCACCTCCAAAACGGTTCTGATCCGCGCCATCGGCCCGACGCTCGGGCTCGCGCCGTTCAACATCGCGGGCTCGATGGCCGACCCGCAGCTCACGTTGTTCAATGGCAGCCAGGTCGTCATTGCAGCCAACAACGATTGGGGTGGCAGTCCTCAGATTGTGAATACGGCGAACCGCATCGGCGCTTTCGCGGTGGCCAACGGCGGCAGCCGCGACGCTATGCTGCTGATCACGCTCGAGCCCGGCAGCTACACCGCGAACGTCGGTCCGGTCACCGGTAGCGCCGGTGGCTTTGCCATCGTCGAAGTCTACGAAGTGCCCTGATCCTAACGTATCAGCTCACAGAAAAGGGATTAAGCGCGAAGACGCGAAGGGGCGCAAAGATGACGCAAAGGAAGGCAGCGCGAAGGTTTGAAGCTGGCGATTCTTCGCGGGCCTTTGCGTCTTTGCGCTTAATGCGCTTCCATCGTTCCCGGCTACTCAACCACCCATCTTGAAACTGGAGCTGACCTGGAAAACCGCGCTCACGATCGCGAAGGCGATGAATCCGACGAAAATAAAAACAGCCATCAGCACGCCGCTCGCGATCACTTTGGTGAACATGCTGAGCTGATTTGAAATCTGCTTTTGGTAGGCGATCGCGATCTGCTTGAGGCTGGGCACGATGTTGCCGGTGTTCTCGCCGATCGCGAGACGGTCGAGCACCAGCTCGGGAAATACTCCGGTGCGGCCCAGCGCGAGCGAGAGCGCCTCGCCTTCGAGGACGCGGCCGGTGGCGGTGCTGAACGCCGCGCGATGCACGGTGTTGTCGATCTGCTTCTCCGTCATGCGCAGGGCTTCCGCCGCGGTGATCCCGTTTTCCAGCAGAACGGAAAGCGTCTGGGAAAACGCGAGCACGGTTTGCGAGACGATGAATGGGCCGGTCAGCGGCAACTTCAGGAGCCACGCATCCGTGGCGGCGCGGCCCGCCGCCGTTTGGCGCCAGCCGAAAAATGTCACGAGGCCGACGACGAGGGCGATCGCGGTGGCGACACCGTAGATGCTCAGCGCGAAGTTCGAGAAATTGATGAGGATCGTCGTGGACGCGGGCATCTTGCCGCCGAGCGACCCGAGCAACGTTTTCAACCGTGGCAGCAGGAAGAGCAGGAAAAACAGAATCACGCCGCCGGCGACCGTCACCATGAAGATCGGGTAGGCGAGCGCGGTGAGCAGTTGGCGCCGCAGCTCTTTCTGCTCCGTGAGGTGAGTGATGAGACGGGCGAGCGTCTCGTTCAGTGATCCGGTGGCCTCGCCGGCCTGGATGAGGTTGGTGATCGAGGGATCGAAGACCTGCGGGGAGCTGGCCATCGCGCGAGACAGCGGTGCGCCCTCGCTGATCTGTTCCCAAATTCCTCCGCAGAGTGAGCGCAGCCTGGGCTCTTTGATGCGCACCGAGAGGAGTCGCACCGCTTCACCCGCAGAGAGTCCGCTGGTCGCGAGATCGTGGAGCGATTCGAGAAACGGCAGGCACTCGCGCCGGGTCGGCGGCTGAGCGGCCCCGCGGCGCGCGGCGCGGGCCACGGCGGGAGAGGGAGCCGCGCCGTTTTTCGTGACGGCTCCGCCAGCGGATCTCTTCGCGGGTTTGCCGGCGGCAACTTCGTTGACCGAAGCCACCTGCAAGCCGCGAGCCCCGAGCAGGCGCAGCGCGTCTTTGCGGGTCGGCGCCTCGAGATCGGCGGCGACGGATTTTCCCGCGCGATCGCGGGCGGTGTAGGCGAACCGGGGCATGATGGGCTAGTGTAATTCCGGCTCGTCGCGAGCGCCGTGGCGGATCGGGCCGATGTAAATTACCCTCGCCGTGGTATCGACGTGATACGCCACGCGGTAGTTACCAACGACGAAAGCACGATATTCGCGATTAGTGGTGCGGAGATAGACCGGGCCCATGAGAGGAAATTGCGCGAGCAGGTCGATTTTGCTCATGATATTCGCGGCTTCCTGTTTCGCCGCAGCGCGGCCCTGGTCGGCGAGGTAGCTGCAGATTTCCGAAAAATCCAGGGAGGCCTGTCGGGTCCACTTTATTTCAAAAGCCATTCCGCAAATTGGCGTTTCACCTCGGCGTGCGGTATCACTCGGCCTGCGTCAATGTCGGCATCCGCCTGCCGCAGCTTCTCCATCAATTCCAGCTCGGAGCGAATCTGGGCCAGCGTCATCGAGTCCGGTAGCTCCTTCAGACGTTCGAGCACCGCTTGTTTGTCGCTCATAACCCAAAAAGTGTTTCGAAGTCGCGGGGCGCGCAAATTCATTTCTCCGTGACCGTGATAACGCGCAGGACTTCGTCGAAGGTCGTGTGGCCGGCTTTGACTTTTTCCCAGCCGCTCTGACCGAGGGTGCGCATGCCGTGCTGGCGCGCACAATCGGCGAGGGTGCGCGTGCTTTCGCGCTTCAGCACCAGCTCGTGCATCTCGTCGTTCAGGCGGAAAATTTCGAAGATGCCGATGCGGCCGCGATAACCCGTGCCGCGGCAGCGGTCGCAGCCGACGGGTGATTTGAGCAGTTCGATGCCCTCGGCCTCTTTCGGGTCGCAGCCCAGGATCGCGAGATTCTCGAGCAGCTTCACGCGCGCGATCGGGGCGGGCCGCGAGCACTCGGGGCAGATGCGGCGCACGAGGCGTTGCGCGATTACGAGCTCGATCGCCGACGCGACGAGGAACGGCTCGATCCCCATGTCGACAAGACGCGTGATGGCGCCGGGGGCGTCGTTGGTGTGCAGCGTCGAGAAAACCAAGTGACCCGTCAGCGAAGCGCGAATGGCGATCTCGGCGGTGTCCTTGTCGCGGATTTCGCCGACCATGATGACGTCGGGATCCTGGCGCAGCACGTGGCGGAGAGCGTCGGCGAAGGTGAGTCCGATTTCCGGCCGGACCTGCATCTGATTCACGCCGGGGACCTCATACTCGATCGGATCTTCGATCGTGATGATGCGCAGATCGGTCGAATTGATTTTGCGCAGAAAGGCGTTGAGCGAGGTGCTCTTGCCGGAGCCGGTCGGACCCGTGACGAGCACGATGCCGTGCGGGTAATCGAGAATGTGCGTGATCTGGGCCTGCTCCTCGGCGCTCATGCCGAGGCGGTCCATGGTGTAGGCTTCCTTCTTCTGATTGAGGAGGCGGAGCGAGATCGATTCGGCGTAGATCGTGGGAACCGTCGAGACGCGGATATCAAGCACGATGCCTTGGGCCTTGAAATTGATGCGACCATCCTGCGGCAGACGTTTTTCCGAGATGTTCATTCGCGCCATGATCTTGAGGCGGGAAATGATGGCGTCCTGGAAACGTAACAGGTTTTCTGGGACGGGCACCGGCACCAGCAAACCGTCGACGCGGTAGCGGATGCGGAGCTGGCCCTCTTGCGGTTCAAAATGGATGTCCGTCGCCTGGTCCTCGATCGCCTGCGAGATGACATCGGTCACGAAGCGCACGACGGCGGCATCCTCGTCGACGATTTCGTCCGACTCCTTCTGCGCCTCGGGCGCGACATAACCGTCGTCGCCGTCCTCGAGTGAACCCGAGCCGACGCCGAAGTTCTCGATAATCAACTGGTGGATGCGCTCGGGCACGGCGAGATGCCACACGAGCGGGCGCGGCGTAAACGTCCGCAGCCAGTCGGTCATCGTCGCATTGGGGAGCCAGGCCGTCGCGATGTGCAGCGGCGTGGAAAGCTGAGAGCTGAGAGCTGAGGGCTGAGAGTCCGAAACGTCCGAGGTCTGGCTCTCGCCTCTTGGCTCTGCGCTCTCCGCTCGGTAGCGGATTGGGATGATCTGATACTCGTGCACCAATCGGGCGGGCAGCACGCCGCGGGCATCGGGATCCGTCTCCAAATTGCTGGCGACGTCGAGACCAGAGGCGGCCGCGAGCTTCGCGAGGACTTCCGGTTCGGGGCGGGAGAGCGCGGCGGCGAGGGCCTCAAGCCGCTTTTCGCGGGCGGCTTCAGCGATCGCCTGGCGTTGCTCGTCGGTCAGCAGGCCAGCGAGCGACGACGGTAGATTTTCCTGTTCAAGAACGGTCATGGTGGCGGCGGCGCGTGGGCGCGATCACTTCGGCAGAATGCGATCGAGCACGGACGGCTTCGCCGGCACAAAGGTGGGATCGAGCTCCTTCTTGACGGTATCGCGGCTCGACCAGCCCTCGATGCGTTTCAGTGCGTCGACGTTATCGATGGTCGCAGCATTTTGGAGGACGGTGGGACGGAGGAAAAAGATCAGCTCCTGCCGGTTGGTGTTGCGCTTCCGCGGGCCAAAAATGTCGCCCAAGATCGGGATCGGCCCGAGGCGGCTGTTTTCCTTGATGTTGGAATTTTTCCGGAAACCGCCGAGCACGATGATTTGCCCGGACTTGGCCGTGACGTAGTTCGTGGTCTCGCGGCGGCCGATGATGTATTGCTTGTTCGCATCGACGAGCACCTCGCCCGTGACGTCTTCGACCGATTGCACCATGTCGAGCTGCACGGAACCATCGACGCCGATGAACGGCGTGACGGTCAGCGTCGTGCCGATCTGTTGCTGCGTGACGGTGGAGCTCGAGGCGAGGCCGTTGGTGCCGCCGCCGGCGCCGGATTGAATCGTGCCGGTGACGACGGGGCGGGTCTCACCGTTGAAGATTTTGCCGGGCTTGCCGTGGCTGGTGACGATGGCGGGCACGGTGACGATCGCGTTGTTGCGCTTCCGGGGCGTGGTGCCGATGGAGATATCGGCGGCGAGATCCATGTGCCCGCTGACGGTGCCGGGGCGAGTGATCACGCCGTTGGCGATGGCGACCGCGGTGCCGTAGGCGCCGGAGAAGCCGACGAGCTTGTCGCCATCGACCTTGAGGCCGAGCGCGCCGATGCCGGACTCCTCGTTGTCCTCGAGGGTCACTTCCGCGATGACGACCTCGATACGCACTTGGGCGAGCACGATGTCGAGTTTGGCGACGAGCTCGTTGATGAGGCGGATGTCATCCGAGGTGCCGTAGACCACGACGGAATTACTGCGGTCGTCGTTCACGACCGTCATGAACGCGCTGAACTCGCTGGCGCCGGACGCCATCATGTCGGAGAGGTTCGGGTTGTTGGCGCTGCTGGCTAAGATCGGCTGTGGCGGCGCGCCAGGAGCGGGTAATTGGGGCTGGTTCGGGGTTGCGCCCGCGCGGACGGAACCGGTGTTTTGCTTCTGAATGGCCTGTGTCTGTCCAGAGATGATACGGCTGAGCACGTTGACGACGTCGGAGGCCTTGGCGTGCTTGAGGTAGATGACGTCGTTGCGCGTGTTCGGATCTGACTTTTGGTCGAGGCGCTCGATGAGGTCGGTGAAGAACTCCCACTGGCGCGGGTCGGTGACGATGACGATCTGCTGCGTGCGGTCGTCGGCGCTGTAGGTGGTGGCCTGGCCGAGTTGATTTTGCAGCGTGCCTTGGAGAATCGTGCGGAGCTTGTTCACGAGCTCGCTGGCCTTAACGTTTCGGACGGTGTAGAACTTTGGCTTCATGCCGGCGGTGATAGGCCGGTCGAGCTGCTTTAAGAGAGTCTCGATGCGCTGAAGATTGCTGATGCTATCGGTGATCAGCACGGCGTTGGCATTTTGCAGCTGCACGGGGCCGCCGTAGAACGCGTTGAGAATGCCGGTTTGAATCATCGGCACGAACTCGCCGACGCGGAGGAACTCCAACTGGAAAACCTTCGTCGCGACCTTGCCGCTCGCGGGCCGCTCGAACGCGGAACCGGTGATCATCTCCGGCGCCTCCTGCTTGACCATGTTCAGGTTGACGACCTTGAGGAACCTCTCACCGAGCGGCGCGATGCCGATGCCGTTTAGCGCCAGGACGGTTTCGATGGCGAGGATCGCCTCCGACTTGGGAATCGGTTTGTTGATCTTGAGATTGTAGGTGGCGGTCTGGAGCTGCTGCGGGCGCAGGATGATCCGCCCCGTGTAGATCTCGAGCGCGCTGAGCACGGTATCGATATCGGCATCAGGCAACTTGAGCTGCACTTCTTCCTCTGGCTGAGCCACGGGGATCGAAGGCTGCGTGGGATTCGTCGGCAGAGGCGGCGGGTTTTGCGCTAGCGCATCCGACATCAAACCGGAGGAAACAACGAAAAGACACAAACGGACGAGACGCGAAGTCATGCGGTGGGAAAAGGTTTGAAGGCGAACAGCGCGCCGGAACCGAGGAAGCAAAGCCAAAGCGCTGGATTTGTAAACGGTCGAGTGTGACCCTGAGACGGCACTTGAGGATAAAAGTTGCCGGTGAATTCCGAAGGTTGAATCCGCGCAGCGCGGTGGGGCGGATTTGCCGCTTGCGGGGGGTTCGGCCGACGCCAACGTTCTTGCGCTCTCATGCCGAACACGTTCGGAAAACTTTTTACGGTGACCACTTGGGGCGAAAGCCACGGCGTCGGCGTCGGCGCGGTCGTCGATGGCTGCCCGCCGCAACTGCCCCTCGATGCGAGCGAGATCCAGGTGGAGCTCGATCGCCGCCGGCCCGGGCAGAGCGATATTGTCACGCCGCGGAAGGAAGAGGATCGCGTGGAGATTCTCTCCGGCGTCTTCGAGGGCCGCACGACGGGCACGCCGATTTCGTTGCTCGTGCGCAACGCTGACCAGCGGCCGGGTGCCTACGATGAGATGCGCGAAAAATTTCGGCCGTCGCACGCGGACTACACTTATCAGGCGAAGTTCGGGGTGCGCGACCATCGCGGCGGCGGTCGTAGCTCGGCGCGGGAAACGGTCGGGCGGGTGGCGGCCGGCGCGATCGCGAAAAAAATTCTCGCGCAGGGCATCATGCCTGCCGGTGGCGTGGAGATCCGTGCGTTCCTGACGCAGGTGCACGATATCGTGGCGCCGGCGGCGGCGTTGGAAAATTTCCCCACGCTGGCGGAAGTCGAAGCGACCGCGGTGCGCTGTCCGCATCTCGAAACCGCGGCGCGCATGATCGAGCGGATCAAATCAGTGCGGAGCGAGGGCGATTCCGTTGGTGGCGTGATTGAGTGTCGGGTGCGCGGCGTGCCGGCGGGCTTGGGCGAGCCGGTGTTTGACCGGCTTGAGGCGGATCTGGCGAAGGCGATGCTTTCGCTCCCCGCGACGAAAGGCTTCGAGCTTGGTAGTGGTTTTTTGGGGACGCGGTTGCGGGGCAGCGAACACAATGACGTGTTTGAGTCGCGGGACGGACGCGTGCGCACGGCGACCAACCGCAGTGGCGGCACGCAGGGCGGCATCAGCAATGGCGAAGAGATTGTCTTCCGCGTGGCGTTCAAACCGACCGCGACGATTTTGCAGCCGCAGCAAACGGTGGACGTGCAGGGTGGCGCGACTGAGTTGATCGGCCGGGGCCGCCACGATCCCTGTGTCGTCCCGCGCGCGGTCCCGATCGTCGAAGCGATGACGGCGCTGGTGCTGCTCGATCACTGGATGCGGCACGCGGCGCAGAATCAAATTTTCAAGTTTTAGGGTGAAGCCATGGCGGGCGAACGGGCGGAAACGCCGCCTTTGCCGATTCGGTCATAGCTGTTCATTGTTTAAAAATGCCTGCGGAAAAAACTCTCGTTTACTTGATCCTCGGAGCGGCGGGCTCCGGCCGGCGCGCGATTCTCGTGGATCTGATTGAAGCCGGACTCGAAAAAGGGGAGCGGCCAGCCGTCATGCTCTCGGAGGGTGAAGCGGCCAGTGATTTTGACGCCCGGCTGCCGGAGTTGAGTCGGTGGGCGTGGCGCGACGAGATGATTGTGGGGAGCCTGCCATCCGAGAACACGCATGTGTTCTTCGTGCTCGATGGTGCGCAGAACCCGATCGAGCAAATCGAAGTGTTCAAAGTGTGGCTCGAATCGCAGGGGGGCGAAGTGGCTCGCGTGCTCTGCGTAGTGAACAGCCAGCTGGCGGAAAAGCACGCGGCGTTGCTCGCGTGGTTCGAGGCGTGCGTGCACTTCTCGGATGTCGTGCTCCTCAACAAGCGCGAGGGCGTCGATAACAAGTGGATGAGCGATTTTCTCACTCACTTCAAAAAGCTCTATTACCCGTGCTTGTTTGAGCCCGTGAAAGCGAGTCGCGTGAAAAATCCCGCCCTCATCCTCGACCCGCAGGCGCGGCGGATGACGCATGTGTTCGACGCGGAGCAGGATTGGATTTTCACCAATGCCGAGGGCAAGGTGATCGACGAGCAGGAGGAAGACGGTGACAGCGATGAGGAGGTCGAAGCGAAGGTGGAGGAGGATCCGTATTTCGTCCGCGATGCCGCCGGGCGGCGCGCGAAGCGGTTGCCGGAGATCGCAAAATATCTGACGGCAGACAAAGATTCAGATTAAGGAGCCTCTGAAGAATACCACCGAACCAATGTGGAATTCAGGAAATCAGAAACGAGCATCGCGGAACGGGCATTTCTCACGGCCAT